>SXXZ01000160.1 GCA_005789375.1 Verrucomicrobiales bacterium
AGAAGGTGCGCGACCTGTTCTCGCTGAGCAGCGACTACGACAAGACGGACACGGCGACGCAGGCGTTCTTCGCCACGGTGCAGAACCTTCTCATTTTTGCCGTGACGCGGAAGACCGCCGCAGAACTCATCACTACCCGCGCCAATCCCGCCGATCCGCGGTTCGGCCTGCTCGCCTGGAAGGGCGACGCGGTGCGCAAGACGGACATCGTTGTGGCCAAGAATTACCTCACCGAGGATGAGATCGACACCCTAAACCGGTTGGTCGTCATCTTCCTTGAAACCGCCGAGCTGCGGGCCAAGAGCAAGCAGGAGACACACATGGCGTTCTGGAAGCAGAACGTGGATCAGATCATCACCTCCAATGGCTTCCCGCTGCTCACACACGCCGGTTCTATCAGCCACGAGAAAATGGTGGAGCGCACGGGTGAGCTGTATCTCCAGTTCGACGCAAACCGCAAACAGCGCGAGGCCATAGAAGCTGACCAGCAGGACGAGGCCGACCTCAACTCCTTGGAAACCCAACTGAAAAGACGCCGTCAACAATGAACGACACCAACCAAAAGAAATCGGGCCCACTCTCTCGGGCATCGCTGATCCACTACACGACGTGATTGTTACCCCCCTTGATCCCAGTGCGGATTTTCGCGTAAAAATATTTTTATGAGAACCACCCTGGATCTGCCCGATCCGCTGTTTCGCGAAATTAAGGCACGGTCCGCCCTGCGCGGCATGCTGCTCAAGGACTACGTCGCCGAAATCCTCCAGACCGGCCTCGCCCAAACCGCCGCCGCCCGCGCAGCCCCCTGCCCTTGATTCGCAAGGCCACCGGCGTCGCCTACCCCGCCCTTTCCAACCGCGAAATCGACACCCTACTCGTCACCGAGGATGCCCATGGCGGCAATTGACATCCTCGACCTCAACCTCTGGCTCGCGCTCATCGACCCAGACCACGCGCACCACGCCCGCGCCCGCCGCTACTGGGAAAACGAGGCCGCCGCAGAGATCGTCTTTTGCCGCGTGACCATGCTGGGCCTGCTCCGCCTGCTCACCAACTCGCGCGTGATGCACGGAGCGCCTTTCACCCTCGCCGAGGCGTAGGATGCTTACCGCGCCTTCACGGTTCTGCTCGAGGTCTGTTTCGCCGAAGATTCCCTCGCCGCCGAAAAGCGCTTTGAACTCTGGAGCCGCGTCCCGGGGTTTCCATCGAACCGCTGGACCGACGCCTGGATCGCCGCCCTCGCCTCGTCTGCAGGAGCCCGCGTCATCTCCTTCGACTCGGATTTCACCACTTTCCCTGACCTCGATTTCCTTCACCTGCGCCCATGACCGACACCAACCAACGCCAACTGGGCAATACCCTCTGGCAACAGGGTCAGGGAACGATTTTCGAATTTGCTTCAGCCGCATGTTCGCTGCACATGGCTAATGCCTCGACCAGAACACCGGGGCGGGAGAACTGTCAGTGACGGTGTGAAAACCGATGGAACCTGCCGGTTTGAAAACCACTGAGCCCAGAAACTCAGCGGATCATCGATCCGGTCTCAGTTTGTCGGTTGCCCGAGGGAATTCTTATCATGTCTGGTGGGCCCCGGACTCGTTCGGCCTCATCAGGAAGAAGCAAGAAACGCTGGAGCTCATCCGGAAAGAAAACCGATCCGAGGATCCGGCAAAACCGCGGAATTTAAACCGGCAACTTTCCATGGATTCCGGAACGTTGCTGAGAGAGACCTGGCCCACAGATTCTCCGAGTCCTGGTGACAGCGTTCCCCAGGCCGTGCGAACGCACGCACACCGCAATTTGTTTTATCCGAACTCCCACTCGGAAGATTGTCTTGAGGAACACCCCTCCCTAGCCTGTTGGCATGAAACCCCGCTGGCTATCCCTGCTGGCCGGCACTGCTGCCGTCCTGATGGCAGTGGAGACTCTATTCTACCTCCCGGTTTTAGCTTCGACTGCGAGTCCCCTGAGCTTCAACAGGGACGTGCGCCCCATCCTTTCGAACCACTGTTTCCCGTGCCACGGACCAGATGTCCAGCAGCGGAAAGCCCAACGTCGGCTAGACACCTTCGATGGGGCTGTAGCCCTTCGTGACGGTATCCAGGGCATCGCGCCGGGGAAACCCGCTCAGAGCGAGTTGTGGCGACGCGTGACCTCGTCGGATCCGGAGGAAGTCATGCCACCGCCCAAGTCAGCGAAGCGGTTGTCCGAGGCCGAAAAACGCACCCTTCGTGCTTGGATCGAAAACGGAGCCCAATACGAGGCCCATTGGTCCTTTGAACCTCCACGATCGATTCCCCCTCCCCGCACTATCGATGGATCCTGGCCGCGGAATCCGATCGATGCCTTCGTGCTGGATCGCCTCGAAAAAGAGGGCCTAAAACCAGCCCCCGGGGCGCGCCCTGAAATTCTCCTGCGCCGCGCATCGCTCGATTTAACGGGGCTCCCGCCCTCCGAGGCTCTGCTCCGTCGATTTTCATCCAACCCAAACGATCAGGAGTATTTGCGGTCAGTCGATGAACTCATGGCGTCCTACGCCTATGCAGAACGCCAAGCCCAAGACTGGCTCGATCTGGCACGGTACGCCGACTCCAACGGTTTTTCCGACGACCAGACGCGCACCATTTGGCCCTATCGGGACTGGGTGATCAAAGCCATCGCTCAGAACATGCCTTTCGACCAGTTCACCCTTGAACAACTGGCCGGCGACTTGTTGCCCGGGGCAACTTCTGAACAAAGGATTGCCTCGGCATTCCACCGGAATGCGCCCCAGGCCAAGGGAAACACTTATCCGGTCGAGGAATACCGCATCAAAGGCGTCATCGACCGGGTCAACACGACCGGCACCGTCTGGCTGGGGCTGACCTTCGGATGCGCCGAATGCCACGACCACAAATTCGATCCGATCAGCCAGCGTGAATACTTTTCGCTGTTCGCACTTTTCAACAACGTGGTCCACAGCGGCGAAGCCTTTGCCCAAGACGGACCCTTTTTAGAAACACCGGTTCCCACCGACTTTGGCGGAAAGTCTGCGACAAACCGCGCGGTGCGGAAAATTCCGGTGATGGCAGAACAGGCAACTCCGCGTGAGACCCGGGTGCATGTCCGCGGCAATTTTCTGCGGAAGGGAGAGATTGTCTTACCCGGAGTCCCAGCCGTGTTCGAGACGGCTCCAGGGACACACCCGACCAACCGGCTTCAACTGGCCCGCTGGCTGGTCGACGGAAAAAATCCCCTGACCGCACGCGTGGCCGTGAATCGTTTGTGGCAGTCCAGCTTCGGCCAAGGGCTGGTTCGCACTCCCGCCGATTTCGGAAAACAAGGCGCATCGCCGTCCCACCCGGAACTGCTGGACTGGTTGGCCCGCGAACTCGTCTCCAGCGGCTGGAATCTCCGACTCATCCATCGATGGATCGTGACCTCGTCCACCTACCGGCAGGCCGCTCACAACCCAGGCGATCCAGCACGGCTTATGGACCCTCAGAATTTCCTGCTGGCCCGCGCACCAAGGCCACGACTGGGGGCTGAGCAAATCCGGGATCAGGCTCTGGCTACTGCTGGACTGCTCACTCTGGCCTACGGCGGTGAACCGGTCTTTCCCCACCAACCCGAACACTATTGGGAAGAGCGGGCCTTGCCCGGAAAATGGGCTCCCAGCCTCGGGGCCGACCGATACCGCCGCAGCCTGTACACTTATTGGCGTCGCATGGCGCTGCATCCAACTCTAGAACTGCTCGATGCACCTGCCCGAACCGTGTGCACGGCCAAACGAACTGTGTCCAATGTGCCCACGCAAGCGCTGGTAACCCTGAACGACCCCATCTTCACCGAGGCGGCTGAGGCCTTGGCTCAAAGAATCCTGCACGAGGCCCCTGCCAGCGAAACGACTCGCCTCGAACGCGGCTTCCGACTGGCTTTGGCCCGCGGGCCCTCTCCGGAAGAACGCGCCCGGTTTCTCGATTTTCTCGCCCTGCAGCACGCACGAGGTCTGGATGATGCAGCGGCCTGGACCCGCGCGGCGGCGGTCCTGCTTAATCTGGATGAATTCTTGTGCCGGCCATGAACCGCTCCCCCTTTCCCACCGAACGGCTGGCGACTTCCTCTCGCCGAGCCTTCTTGCAACACAGTGCAGCGGGCCTGGGCACCATCGCGCTGAGCACCTTGTTGCGGGCCGATCCGCGCGGAACCCATTTCGCCGCGAAGGCCAAGCGGGTCATTTTCCTCTTCATGGCGGGCGGGCCGTCTCATGTAGATCTTTTTGATCCGAAGCCCCGGCTTCAGGAACTAGACGGAAAAACCATCCCGGCCGAATTGCTCAAGGACCATCAGCAATTCGCCCTCATCCGGGGCACTCCCTCCCTCAAAGGATCCTCCCGCCTCTTTGCACCCTGTGGGCGCTCCGGAACCATCGTGTCCGATTGGTTGCCCCATCTGGCCCGGGTGGTCGATGACATCGCGGTGATCCGTTCCATGAAAACGGATACCAATGTCCACGATCCGGCCGTCAACCTCATGAACTGCGGATCCATGATGTTCGATCGGCCCACGCTGGGTGCCTGGCTCTCCTACGGACTCGGATCCGAAAATCACAACCTGCCGGCCTACATGGTCCTGACCTCCGGGTTCGATGACGGCCAACCGCTGCTCCAAAGCTTCTGGGGCAACGGATTCCTCGATTCACGTCATCAAGGCGTGCCCTTCCGCAATCAAGGAGATGCTGTTCTGCACCTGGCCAATCCGGCGACGGTCACGCGAGAACAGCGCCGCGAACAACTCGACCTGCTCCGTTGGATGAACCAACGCCAGCATGACGCTCTGGGCGATCCTGAGATTTTGTCGCGCATCGCATCGTACGAGATGGCCTTCCGCATGCAGGCCAGCGTTCCCGCGTTGACCGACCTTCGAAACGAGTCGCCAGCGACCCTTCGCTTGTACGGTGCGGAACCGGGGAAACCCTCCTTCGCCAACAATTGTTTGATGGCACGAAGACTCATCGAAGAAGGCGTCCG
>SXXZ01000161.1 GCA_005789375.1 Verrucomicrobiales bacterium
AGACGCTGCCGATTTGGCGACTACGTTGCAAGAACGGGTTTTCGCAGTGTCGGTTTTTCGGGTTTTTATGGACGTGGGCTTTGGTGATCGTCAGGGGGTGGCAGAGCTGGAAAGCGAGGTCTGGAGTTGTGGGTCTGGGCGGTGTCGGTTCAGACGCAGAAGTCGGCTCCGGTTTCGACGATCCGCCGCATTTGGTCGAACCACCAGTCGGCCCGTTCGCGGCCACAGGGTCGGAAGCTTCGGACGCGCCGTGGTGCTCGACGGACGGGCATCACTGGGGTCTCCAATGGCAGCCAGGCGGTCGTCGTGGTGGCGTTCGTTTTGTTGAGGGCACTGCGTGGACTGTTCATGCGATGAGCTTGAGGGGTTTGATCAGACAATGGCTGTCCAAGGGTTCGTCGTTCGTGAGGTTCTTTTTTCAAACAATCGGTGGGGTGTGATTGTTTTTTTTCGCTTTCGGTGGGGAGACGTCGGGTTTGAACGGGCCGGCTGCGCGGTGGGGCTCCGCGGGATTCGGCCTGCGCGGGCTGAGGAGGCTTCTGAAAGGAGAGAGCTTTCGCGCTGCGCGCGAGGGGGTGTGTTCAACGACGATTATTCTTCCTTTGGCGCCAATTAAAATTCCCCACTTGAGGTGAGGGGTGCGTGCGACGGGCCGATCTGGTAGGGATGGTGTCTCACCGTCCGTTCCCTGGACTGCCGGACGAGGTGGGGATGGCCCGAGAGACTCGAGCCCTACCGGGGGGCGGGCAGCGGCCCGGAGTCCGCTCATGGAGATTCGGGCTAGGAGGGTGGTTTGTTTGCCTCCAAGGCTCGCTTCTGCCGAATCCCGCTGCCGTGTGTGCGTGGTGAAGTTCTGGCAGTTTGCGTCTGGGTGGGGTTCTAAGAAGGGCCAGGGACTAGTGCTACGGAGCCGGTTGTCCCAGTTAAGCGGCAGCTCAGGGGGTAGGGCGATTTCTCCGAAAGCGCCGCGCCTCGCTCGCCCCGTTCTGAGATCGAAGCCTTACCGGGAGCGTCGGTGGGTTGGGCGTGGTCTTAGCTAGGCTACCATTCTGGGAGCAGATGAGGTTGAGGGAGACGGTGTGGCTTCGTAGGGTGAGGGCACATGATCGCTGTTGATCGGGCTCAGTCGCTGCGCCAAGCCATGCCGGAGGGAGGGCTCTTCGGGGGGATGAGCTGGAAATCGGCGGCACGGCCGTTGGCCTTGGGCGAATCGCTGACCACGGAGATCGAGTCGCTGGGGCGTGTTTTCCACCAGTTCTACAAGGCGGTGAACCAGTTGTACCGGCGGAGCTTCGAGGGGCGTGCGCCGGCTTGGGTGGCCGAGGTTCTGGATCAGGGAAAGCCACCGGAATTGGTAGCGATCCAACGGGCGGCCGCGTTGCGCAATGAGCTGCCTCGGGTGATTCGCCCGGACCTGCTGCTCACCGAGGAGGGGTTCATCATCTCCGAGCTGGATTCAGTGCCCGGGGGGATCGGTCTGACTCAGTGGCTGAACCAAACCTACGCGGCTCTGGGCGATGCGGTCATCGGGGGAGACTCCGGTATGCAGGATGGCTTCGCTTCCATTTTCGGGGAGGCTTCGAAGGTTCATATCGTGGTGTCCGAGGAGGCTGCGTCTTATCGCCCGGAAATGACTTGGCTGGCTGCACAGTTGGGATCGGGCCGCTTCCAGGTGCACGGAGGAGATTTTGATGCACCGGCCGATGGTGAGGCGGTGTACCGCTTCTTCGAGTTGTTCGATTTGCCTCAGGTGCGCGGATCCGGTGCTTTGATTCAGAAGGCTTTGGAAAAGCGTATCCGGCTGACGCCGCCGCCGAGGCCCATTTTCGAGGAGAAGCTGCTCTTTGCCCTGTTGTGGAATCGAAACCTGAGGGAGTTCTGGCGGCAGGAATTGGGGGAGGGATTTTACCTCCGGTTGCTGAAGATTGTGCCGCGCAGTTGGTTGATTGATCCCATGCCGCTGCCGCCCCATGGCGCATATCCTGGGTTAGAAATCACCGAGTGGTCTCAGCTCAAGGGGCTATCCCAGCGAGATCGGTCGCTGGTACTGAAGATCTCTGGGTTCAGTCCGGAGGCCTGGGGTTCTCGGGGTGTTTATTTGGGGTCGGATTTGAGCGCCGCTGAATGGGGTTCGGCGGTGGATCGGGCTCTCGGTGCTTGGCCCGGGTCGCCCTACTTGTTGCAGCAGTACCACAAACCGCGACTGCTGGAGGCCGATGCTTTGGACCTCGATACGGGGGAGGTCACTCGTCAGCCGGTCCGTGCCCGCCTGTGCCCGTATTACTTCGTGTCTGGCGATGGAGATCAGGCCCGTCCGAAACTCGGTGGTGTTTTGGCTACGCTGAATCCGGCGGATAAAAAAATCATCCACGGCATGAGCGATGCGATTCTGGCTCCGTGCAGTGCTTGAGAAATCGCCCGGTCACAGCAGCACCACTTCGGTGCCCACACCTGCATCGGTGAAAATTTCCAGCAGGACAGAATGCGGCACGCGGCCGTCTACGAAGGAGACTTTTTCGATGCCGGATTTTAGCGCCGAAACCGCGCTGTCTACCTTAGGGATCATGCCTTTATCCACCACGCCGGCGGCCTTGAGGGCGGGAACTTCGGAGATCGATAGGTGCGGGATGACGGTGGCGGGATCCTTCGGGTCGCGCATCAAGCCCGGGACATCCGACATGAAGACCAATCGGCATGCTTTGAGGGCGATGGCGGCCATGGCGGCGGCGACGTCGGCGTTGCAGTTGTAGACATGCCCGTCTTCGCCGCGGGCGGTGGGACTAATGACCGGGGTGATTCCCTGTCGGATGCAGTCCATCAAGGGCTCGGTGTTCACGGCGGTGACTTCTCCGACGAAGCCAATATCCACCGGGTTTCCGGCGGCATCTTGAAGCCAGAGTTTTTTGCAGGTGAAGATGTCTGTCCCGGCAAACCCTCGGGCCATACCGCCCAGCGACTGAAGGGTCTTCACCACCTCGGGGTTGATTTCCCGAGACAAGACCTGGTCTACCACTTCGACGGTCGCGGCGTCGGTGACGCGTTGTCCCTGGATGAAGTGGGCCTTCAAGCCTGCGGCTTCCATGGCTCGGGTGATGGCCTTGCCTCCGCCGTGGACGACCACTGGGTTAATCTCTACCGCTTCCAAAAATACGATGTCTCGGGCGACGCCGTTGCGAATGGACGCATCGGGCGAGTCCATGAAACTCCCACCGTACTTCACCACGAAGGTCTGTCCGGAGAAGCGTTGGATGTAGGGCAGGGCTTCCAACCAGGCCGCTGCCTTGGAGATCAATTCTTGCATCGGGCCAAGATGGTGCGGGGAGATGCCCCTTCGTGTCACCTGTCGGATGCCGGACTTGTTGCCGTTTGCAGCAGCTGCGCGTAGGATCTGCAAATAATGAATCCTGCTCCTGCGGCGGCTGGTCCTGGTAATACGTGGCTGATTTTCGCACTCCTGACGGTGCTCTCTTGGGGTGTTTACGGAGTGATCCTGCACAAGGGTCGCGGCTATATGCCGATGGGGTCCGAAACCCCGCATGCGGGTCTGAAGGCCTTCCTGTTTGTTTGCATCGCTTATGCTATTATTGGCGTCGCCTCGGCGGTCTTGCTGAAGGTTCGTGGTTCGGATTGGAGTCTGACCCCGATGGGTATCCAATGGAGCCTGATTGCGGGCGTCACCGGTGCCTTGGGTGCATTCACCTTGGTGCTCGCGCTGGGGGCCGCAGCGCCCATTTACAAGGGGGCCGCAGCCGCGGCCGTGATGCCCATCGTCTTCGGTGGGGCTCCGGTCATCAATACGCTGGTCGCCATGCTGCTGCATCCGCCGCAGGGAGGCATTAAGACCCTTCCGCTGCCGTTCCTTTTGGGCTGCGTTCTGGCGGCGACCGGTGCGTTCATGGTGGCCAAGTACGCGCCGTCGAACACAGGGGGTCCGGCCAAGCCGGCAGCCGGTGTTATCTCTCCCGCTATTCCCGCGGGCGGATCTACCAACGCTCATTGAATACGGTTCCTCCAGCGCCCCCTCGTGGCTGAGAACCCAAGCACGTGAGCGATACCGGACACTCGTCCCCTGGGGCCGCCTTGGTAGGAATGCCCCCGTTGGATGCGATTCGATCCCTGCTGGGGGCAGTTGTGCCCACCAATCCCTTTTATGGGCGCAAGTACGCATCGGTGGGGTGTTCGGCCTTGCCCTCGTCGTTGGAAGATTTTCGAACGCGCTATCCGCTAACGACTAAGGCCGAACTGGTGGCCGATCAGGCGGCCTTTCCGCCCTACGGGTCCAACCTCACCTTCCCGGTCACCGCTTACACGCGCTGCCACCAAACCAGCGGGACCCACGGAGCTCCCATGCGGTGGTTGGACACTCCGGAGAGTTGGTCCGTCATGACTGATGGTTGGGTGGAGGTGTTGAGGCAAGCGGGGGTGGGTTCGAGCGACCGAGCATTCTTCCCTTTTAGTTTTGGGCCTTTCCTTGGTTTTTGGTTGGCCTTCGAGGCGGCCCAGCGCCTGGGTGTGCTCTCAGTATCCGGGGGCGGAATGAGTTCTGTGCTCCGCTTGAGAGTCTTGATGGAACAAGGCTTTACCGTGATGTGCTGCACGCCGACTTACGCGTTGCACTTGGCTGAGACGGCCCGCGCCGAAGGCATCGATTTAAGTCAGTGTCGGGTACGGCGGATCATTGTGGCCGGCGAGCCGGGAGGGAGTCAGGCGACTGTTCGTTCGCGTATCCAAGCTGCCTGGCCCGGTGCCCAAGTGTTCGACCACCACGGGATGACCGAGACGGGCCCGGTGACTTATGAATCGGCCGAACGGCCGGGAAGCCTGCTGCTGCTCGATTCCCAGTTTTTTGCTGAGATTGTGGATCCTCAGACGTTGCTTCCGGTGTCCGAGGGGACGCGTGGTGAGTTGGTGCTGACGACCTTGAAGCGGGTGGGTTCGCCCCTCATCCGCTACCGGACTGGAGATTGGGTCTGCCCGCGACAATGGCGGGGGCGGTGGACATTCGAGGGAGGAATTTTGGGGCGGGTGGATGACATGGTGGTCGTCCGAGGTGTGAACCTTTATCCCTCGGCCGTCGAGGCGGTCGTACGATCCCTAGATTCGGTGGGAGAGTACCAGGTGACGGTAGACCAGACAGGCGATCTGGCGGCGGTGTCTATCGAAGCTGAGGCCTCGGAGTCGGTTTGTCGCGATCTGGCCGACCACCTTCATGAGGCGTTGTCGTTGCGGATGTCTGTGAGCGCCGTCTCTGCCGGATCTCTCCCCCGGTTCGAGTTGAAGGCCCGGCGCTGGAAATTTTTGCCGGCCCGGCCCTGAAAGAGTGGGTCCCAGTCGAGCCTTGCTCCCGCAAGCCGGAAGCCTGTTTCAACGAGCCTTCTGGAAGGCGCTCAACCCGCGGACGAGGTCCGCCGCTCGGGCCAAGACAGGGTCGGCCAGCCGGACGGGCACCGCGGCCTTTTCAACGGTGTGGGTATCGGTTGTTGAGTCGTTGGGTTCGCTCCGTTGCGCGCGAACCAGGTCGGCTTCAGTGACTTTCCGTCGTGAAAGGGGTGCGGAACCCATGGAACCACTCAGACCGTTGGTCCCGCTGGGTTTGAGGGCCGCGGTGGGGTTTTTGATAAATCCACGTTCGGTGTTTTCTAGGACCGGGATCCGGATGTCTGGCGGGATGGGCCCCGCAACCAAGAGCGATCCGTCGCCCAGTCGGATGCGCCCTACGGGCACCTGAAGGCGGGTACCGTCTCCAAGGCCGACTTCACGGAAAACTCCATGCCGTCCGGCGGTGGCCTGTCCGATCAGAGGGCTTCCGGTCTCTTGCCTCAATACGGCTGCCAACGCTTCGGCTGCCCCTTCGGTCCGATTGTTGATCAAGACGGCCATGGGGAGGCTCCAGAGGCGCTGGGCGCCCGAGCCGGGAATCGAATTGCTTCCCCAGTGGAGGAGAGCCTCGGTTCGATCCGAGAAAAGGCTGGCGGTCTCGCCGGCAGCCGGAAGGGAGTCGCCCGAAGCAAACCGGAGGTCCAGCACCAGACCGGAGGCGTTGGTGGACCACGTCTTGTCGTTCAGTGCGACCCGGAGTGCCGCGGGCAATCCCAAGTCTACCCGGCTCATGCGGAGGTACAAAATGCCTCCGTCGACTCGCTCCCGCCGGGCTATCAGCTCCGGGGCTAGACTGTTTGTGGATTCGGCGGTCGAGATTCCATGCACCGGTCGTGCACCGAAACGCTCGATCAACGCCTGAGAGGCTTGGGCCTCGAACTCCGCCGAGCCTAGGTCGAGGTTGGTTCGAAGAACTTGGATCAACTCCGGCAGGCGCGTCGTCGAGGACGGCGTGTCGCCCTGGAGTCTTGGTGACAAAAAGAGCGCCAGAAACAGCGCCAGGACTTCAATCCACCGCAGGGTCTCACGCATGGCGATACCATAGCCCTCGGGCTCGCTGCTGTCGCTTTCAAGTTGCCTTCCCCCGGGCCAGTCTCAGCCGGAACGATTTTGAGTGGGATCGGTCGTGTTGGCTCAGGCCGTGGTACGACCCTGTGTTACGACCGTGAATGTAGCCCGAAGACCTCCGAGGTAGGGACCGATCTCCGAGCGGTCCATGTCTGCGGCGGACCAATCTCTGCGGTGGTCCGTGTCTGCGGACCTGGAGCTTTCGGAGAATCCGCTGCGCCATTAATTTCCTCACCATGAATCATTACGGTTCAAGCCTGCTCCGTCGGGTCGATCCAACAGAAATTACTCCGGCTCAGAGGCCCTTGAGGGCTCTTTAGGACACCTGTTTCTTGGTTCAAAATGACGTGAAATTATTGGCTCAGTGCTCAGGTATCCGAAAATGCTGCTTGCACCAAGGCTCCTCGGGCTGGTAGGTCATCCGTTCCTTTAATTTAAGAATCCTTCGATTATGGCACGCATTTGTCCGCTGACGGGTCGCCGCCCGGTGAAAGGCAATCACATCTGGCGCTCGGGTAAGGCCAAGAAAAAAGGTGGTATCGGTACCCACGTCACCGCGATCACTAAGCGCAAGTTCTACCCGAACCTGCAGCGCGTGAAGGCACTCTTGCCCAGTGGAGAGGTTCGCTACATGCGAGTCTCCGTGAAGGCTTTGAAGGCCGGCATGGTGACCAAGGCCCCGCGTCGTACCTGGAAGAAGGCCGACGTCGCAGCTAAGTAACCGCCTGCTTTCAGGCACGCTCGGGTTTTTTATCCCGGGCCAACGAAAAACGGCTCCCGTTATCCGGGAGCCGTTTTTGTTGTCAGGCCCCTTTTGAGGCCCCTTTTGAGGCCCTGTTTGCCCGTCGAGCGAGTTTTCGAGGGATGGCTCAGTGTTTGGCCCCGGCCGTGGCCAGATATTCCAGCAAATCGGTCAGGTCTAGAGTCGGCAACTGTTCGAAGCCACCCGGCATGATGGACTGCCCGGATGATTCGAGCTTGGCAATGGTGCTGCGCTGGATGACGTGCTTGGTTCCGGTGGTATCGAGGATCTCCACCGAAGTGGCTGGTTCGGCGTCGAGTCGCCCGGACAGGCTTTCACCGTCCTTCTGGGTGAGGGTCCACAGCTTGTAGTTGGCCTCGACCGAGCGGTTCGGATCGAGAATCTCGGTGAGAATTTCGGTCTTTGGTCGGACTCCGATTCCGGTTAACTCCGGCCCGATGCGGCCGCCCTTGCCATCGAGCACGTGGCAGGCGATGCAGTTTTTCTCAAAAACCTCCCGGCCGTGGTCCGCTTTGCCCGCTTTGAGGGCCACCGGCTGGAGTTGGGTGATCAACGTCTCCATGGCCGCCGAAGACTTCGGTGAACCGGCCTTCTGCAGGGATCGAGCCTTGGCCGACACCGATGCGTCGGAATGGCCGCTGAGCTGGCTCCAATGATCTCGGCTGAGGTCGCCAGCCAGCAAGGTGCCGGCT
>SXXZ01000162.1 GCA_005789375.1 Verrucomicrobiales bacterium
CGGCATCGGGCCGGGAGTCGGACCGGTCTCAGGCTCCTTCGATGGGGCGTGGGTGTGGGGTTGCCGCTGGTGGTGTTGCTGCACGAAACCAACCTCATCCTGAAGCTGAGCGGACATTCCCTGCCGGTGGCCATCGAGCCCCTAGTGCGCGTGCGGGGATATCGAGAGGCCGCCGCAGTGGTCCGCACCGAGCGTGACCAACTCCTTAAAGAAGGTCGCCCCGTGATGGTGGTGACTGATCATTATGGCTGGGCGGGCGAGCTGAGTTTCTACATTGATGGTCCTGCGCCCGTGGTGGCCAAGACTCCGACGGTAACCGTTTTGGAGTCTGAACGGGCCATCAATCAAATTTGGTTTTGGCCAGAATACCGGTATTCCGGGCGGCCCGGGCTCACGGTCTTGTACGTTCACCCCGAAGGGCGCACCGGGTTGGGTGCTTCGTGGGCGGCGCGGTTTGAAAGCGTCACGGATCTCGGGGTTCGTGATGTTGAAGTTCGAGGGCGTGTTTTTCATCGCCTCCACTTGTACGCGTGCCGCAATCAACGGTGAACCCCTCACCGGATCCATCACGCCTCAGGGTCCAATTCTGGCCCGTGGCAGACTATGATTTGCGGTCGACCTTGGAATGCGGTCAGGCCTTCCGTTGGATCCGCTCCGGAGACGGTTGGGAATCTGTGATCGCAGATCGTTGGGCGAGGGTGGAGAGCGCACCTGGGGGCCTTACGGTGTCTTGGATGGCTGGCACCGAGGAGGCCCCTTGGTTGCATCAGCATCTGGCGGCGGGTGAAGAGCTGGAACCGATCCTCGCGACCTTCCCCGACGATGCTCCGTTGCGTTCGGCCGTGGCACGGTGTCGTGGGCTTCGGTTGTTGCGCCAAGAACCCTGGGAATGTCTGGCCAGTTTCATCTGCTCGTCGACCAAGCAAATTGTTCAAATCCGACAAATCGTAGCGCTTTTGAGTGAGCGTTGGGGTCACTCGGTTGCGGCTCCGCCCGAAGCGGTTGTGAATCGGGCGTTTCCCACGGCTGCGACGCTGGTTTCCGCCGGTGAGGGAGCCCTCCGGGACTGCAAATTGGGGTTTCGCGCCCCGTACGTTTTGGATGCGGCCCGTCGTGTGGTGGAAGGGCGTTTGGATTTAGAGGCGCTGGCGCATAGGGACACTCCGGCCGCCCGCGAAGCGTTGATGGAGATCCATGGGGTGGGCCGCAAGATCGCCGACTGCGTGCTGCTCTTTGCCTATGGTCGGCAGGACGCCTTTCCGATTGATGTGTGGGTCCGGCGGGCGTTGAGCCAATTGTATTTCCCTCGCGCCCGGCGGGTGAGCGCGGCTCAGTTGGAATCCTTCAGCGAGAGTTATTTTGGTCCGTATTCGGGCTACGCCCAGCAATACCTCTTCCATTACATCCGGTTGGAAGCGGGCCGGTAGAAGTGTTCTGCTGGTTGCCCGTGCTTCGTGTTTCGAGGTGGATGCATGGGAGGTTTTTCCGAAAAACGCTTCACTGACCCATTGCTGTCCGCGTGCCTCCACGCGGCGCCTGTGATCAACCAACCATCCCCATGAAACACCGCCTACCCCTGTAGGCCGCGTGCCCTCACGCGGCGCTCACCGGCCCTCGATCAGGCGATAGCCGACTGCGGCGTGTTTCTGAGCCTGCTTCCCGCTGGAGAATCCCTTCGGCCCACCCCAGTCTGCCGCCATGTTGGATGCGCTCGTCGAAGAGTTCTTAATCCACCTGAGTCATGAGCGGGGACTGGCAGCGCATACGGCCCGAACTTATCAGGCGCTCCTCAAGCGATTCACCCAATGGGCAGAGGCCTCAGGGATTGCTACTTGGCGCGGCGTGAATGCCGACGTGTTGGTGCAGTACATGGAGCACGAACGCGGCAGAGCTCTTGACGAACCCAAGGCGTCGGCCCAATCCCGACTCAGCCCGTCGAGCCTGTATTTGCAAATCGCTGCCTTGAGATCCTTTTTTCGGTTTGCCGAAGAGGAGGGCCATGTCACCGGCAATCCAGCCGAGAACTTGTCGCTGCCGCGCCGGGGCCGTCGGGTGCCCAAGGCGTTGAGCGAGTCGGAGGTTCAGCGTTTGTTGGAGGCTCCACTGGAGGCGACCTCGCAGGCGCTGTGTACTCATGCCATCCTCGAAACAGCCTATGCGAGCGGACTCCGGTTGGCGGAGATCCGGAATTTGCGGCTCGAGCAACTTCACCTCGAGGCGGGGTTCCTGATGGTGATCGGTAAGGGAAACAAGGAGCGCGTAGTGCCTGTCGGGGCAGCAGCCGTGAAGGCTTTGGAGCGGTACCTGGCGGTCCGGCATACTATGGTTCGGCCGAAAAGTCCGGGTGTGGTGTTTCTCACCAACCGGGGATCCGCCTTCGCCCCTGTCACACTCTGGAAGCGCATTACCCAAGCGGTGCTGCGGGCTGGGGTTGAACGGCATGTGACTCCTCACATGCTGAGGCACAGTTTTGCCACGCACCTGCTGGCAAACGGGGCAGACCTGCGGGTGATCCAGGAACTCCTCGGCCATGCCAGCGTTGCTACGACGGAGATTTACACCCACGTGGCGCCTGAGCACCTCAAGACGGTCCACCAGCGGCATCATCCCAGAGCATAAAAAAGGCGACCCTGGCCCGGACATTCCGGAGGGTCGCCTTCAAAAAATGTTCCCGAAGAAATCTCCGGGAAACGTAGGCCTAAATTACAGGCCCTTGCTGATCACCAGCTTGACCAAGTCACCGACCCGGTTGCTGTAACCCCACTCGTTGTCGTACCAGCTCACCAACTTGAAGAAGCGGCTGTTGAGTTCGATGCCGGAGCTGTGATCGAAAATGGAGCTGTTCTTGTCGTGGATGAAGTCGCTGCTGACCACTTCGTCGGACGTCCAGTTCAGGATGCCCTTGAGGTAGGTTTCGCTGGCGCGCTTCATGGCCGCGGAGATCTCGGCGTAGCTGGTCTCCTTCACGGTCTTCACCGTGAGGTCGACCACGGAGACGGTCGGCACCGGAACACGGAAGGCCATGCCGGTTATCTTGCCCTTCACCTCGGGGCAAACCAGCGCGACAGCGCGGGCGGCACCGGTGGTGCTGGGGATGACGTTCTGGGCTGCCGTACGGCCACCCTTCCAGTCTTTCTTGCTCGGGCCGTCCACGGTCTTCTGCGTCGCCGTGTAGGCGTGCACCGTGGTCATGAGTCCTTCGTCGATGCCGAAGCCCTCGTGCAAGAGGACATGGACCAACGGGGCCAAGCAGTTGGTGGTGCAGCTGGCGTTGGAGATGATGTGGTGATTGGCGCCGTCGTACTTCTCATGGTTCACGCCCATGACGACGGTGATGTCTTCACCCTTCGCCGGAGCGGAGATGATGACCTTCTTGGCACCGGCC
>SXXZ01000018.1 GCA_005789375.1 Verrucomicrobiales bacterium
GGTGATAACCGTGGCATCGGCGATGGCAAAGGGCACGTCGAGCACCTTAGCCAGCGTTTTGGCTAACAGCGTCTTACCGCAACCCGTCGGCCCCAGCAGCAGGATGTTGCTCTTCTCAATTTCCACTGCACCCGGGTCATCGGAGGCTGCGGACGTGGTCTCGCCACCGGCCGCGGACCGAGCGGCCGCCGTGACCCGCTTGTAGTGATTGTACACCGCGACGCTGAGGGTTCGCTTGGCACGGTCTTGACCAATGACATGCTGATCCAACTGCCGCTTGATCTCTGAGGGTTTTGGGATCCGGAGGGTGGGTGCCGATTGCTTTTCAGTCTCGGAACGGGACTCCTTCTCGAGCACTCCGCTGCAGACGCCGACACAGGCATCGCAGATGTACACGCCAGGGCCCGCGATGAGCCGTTTTACCTCGGCTTTCGATTTGCCACAGAAACTGCACATTGTGATCTGGGTTGCGCGTGCCATGAGCCTTGAAGATCGGGTCTCGGACCAATACTGCCAATGAATTCCTGCTGAATACGCAACCCGGATGCCGTGCCCGGCGAGCCAACCCGATAGGGGTCTGGAGTCTTGGGTCTGGGGTTCACCCGAGAGCACGGCCCCGGAAATTTGCTCAGGCCTTAGGATCGGGAGTGATGGGATCAGGAGTGATCAAGGTCGGCACTTCCTTGCGGCTGCTGACCACCTCATCGACGAGACCAAACTGACGAGCCTCCTCGGAGGACATGAAGTTGTCGCGGTCGCAAGCGCGCTCCACCGCCTCGTAGGGCTGACCCGTGTGCTTGGAGAGGATGGTGTTCAGACGCTCCTTGAGCTTCAGCATGAACTTAACGCGGATTTCCACGTCGCTGGCCTGACCTTCCGCGCCGCCGAGCACTTGATGGATCATGATGTTGGCGTTGGGCAGCGCGAACCGCTTGCCCTTCGTGCCACCGGCCAGGAGAACGGCTCCCATGCTCGCAGCCTGACCGATGCAGTAGGTGTTCACGTCACAAGTCAGCCATTGCATCGTGTCATAGATGGCCAAACCCGCGGTGACACTACCGCCGGGAGAGTTGATGTAGAAGTGGATGTCCTTCTTGGGATCGGTCATCTGGAGGAAAAGGAATTGAGCCACGATGACGTTGGCCACCATGTCATCGACTGGGGTTCCCAGGAAAATGATCCGGTCGACCAGGAGGCGGCTGTACAGATCGTAGCCCTTTTCACCGCGGCCCGTCTGCTCGATGACGTACGGAATATTGACAAAATTGCGCATGGTTAGTCTTTCAGCTTCCAAGGCTAGGGTTGACCCCGAAGAGCGTCAAGGGACCCGGCCCTCCGTATCGCTCTGCCTGCCTAGAACCTTTGGGATCGACCCGCAGACGCTTCTCACCACACTCTGCCCCTGTTGTCAGTGCGGCTCTGAACTAGGAACCCCGCCGAACCTCATCCCTGAACGGGCCCATCCTCTCTGGAGTGACCGTGTCCCAAGCCTCCTCACAAACCCTGTCCCAGCCGCTCCAGCTGCGGCATGCCTACGGGTTTGCCATGTTCAACGCGCTGTCCTTCCAAGTGATTCTTGGCGGGCCGATGGTCCTCTACGCGAAGTCACTCCATGCCAATGCCACCACTCTTGGGGTGGTTGCCGGAATGATGCCCCTGCTCACCATCACCCAGATTCCCGCGGCCGCTTATCTCGACCGCATCGGCTACAAGCGCTTCGTAGTGTCCGGATGGACCGCGCGCATCGTCTTCGCTTTCCTGATGGCCCTGACCCCCCTCAGCGGGGCTTGGATCGGTCACAGCGGACAACTCACTCTACTTCTGTCCCTGCTCTTCGGCTTCAACCTGTGCCGCGGGATCGCCAGTAGCGCCTGGCTGCCGTGGATTACCGGCTTAGTGCCCCTCGAGTTGCGCGGACGCTATCTGGCGGGTGACCAGGCCGCTTCCAATGGGGCCAGCCTGCTCTGCTTCCTGATCGTGGCCACCCTTCTTGGGGCCGGAAGTTTCCTCCCATCGCCGGCGCAACCTTGGCAATTCATGCTCGCCTTCACGTTCAGCGGAATCATGGGGGTGACCAGTCTTCACTTCCTGCGGCAAATGCCCGACACGCCTGTGCCACCCCACGAGCGCTCCGGAACCGCACGAGTTCCCTGGGCGGCCATCGCAGCACACCCGCCGTTCCGAAAACTGCTGGAACTCAATGCCGTGTGGTCGCTGGCCTACGGCGGACTCACCACGTTCGTGGTCGCCTTCCTGAAAAGCGGAACTGACCTTCCCGATGGATCCATCTTAGTCCTGATGGCGATCCAATTCCTCGGCGGACTCGGTGCCTACTGGTTCGGCGGTCGCCGTTTAGATCTCCATGGCAGCAAGCCCGCTTTGGGCTTCATCATGCTGGCTGGAGTCTTGGTCGCCGGCGGTTGGTTCCTCATGGCAGCCGGGGTTTGGATGCCCCGCATCCCGTTGGTGCTGACATTTATCGTGCCACTGGGATTGCTCAACGCCCTGCATTCGGCGGCTAACAATCGTTTGGCCATGGCCATCGTGCCGCGCCTGGGTCGAAACCACTTTTTCGCTCTCTTCATGGTGGTTTGGCAGGTGACGCTCGGCCTGTCTCCGGTGCTGTGGGGATTGCTCATCGACACCGTCGGCGGATTTCGGACGCTGGCCCTAGGGCTGGAATGGAATCGCTACAGCCTGTTCTTCGGTTTGGTCATGGTGAGCTTCCTGGCCGCTTTCCGGGCCAGCTTGCGGCTGGAAGAACCTCAGGCTGCAGGTGTGGAAACCCTGCTCAGGGATCTCTTCATTCAGGAACCCCGACGGCTCTTCACCCGAGCCTTGGGTCGAAATGACTGACCGAAACGAATTCTTTTGCACGATGAGGCCAGCCAGAATTTGTCCCTACTAAGTCCTGTGCTTGAGGCCCGTGCTTGAGGCCCATCACGAGCGGACAAACAACGCACTGGCGGAAGACGGTGCGGCCAGCCCGACCGATCGGATGGAATCATTCCGGCCCACCGGAGCCCCCCGCAGTCGGCAAGACCGGCCGGCCGGACCCGGCACGAGTTTCCCAGACCCACCCGCCCCGGCCAGGGAAAACCCGCAGAAATGCCCTGATTCACGGCTTGGCATCCTCGGTGCTTAACCGGGTTTCACTGATCATGATGAATCGAGCGTACGCCAACGACCCGCTGTGGATCTCCCTCGTCGACCAATTTCGGGAGGCGTGTGTGCTGCGACGCAACGGCCGACACGACGAATCCGAGCATCTCCTCCAGACCGAATTACCCAACAAGATCGCTGCCTGGTCCAAGCAACCCATGCCGGTGGGTACCGATCGCCGGAGCGCCCTCGAAACCATGTTCCAAGAAGAACAGCGACGGGTTGAAGAAGCGTTCTTTGTGCAGAAACTCGTCGCCACGCAAATCGAGGAGCAACTTTTGCCCAAGCTCTGCTTCATGATCGCCGAGGAAATCCGGGACGTGGTCCGGGCGGAGGCTCAGGCCGGAAAAGGAGTAGTCGAAACCCTATCACGTCGAAGGACTCAGTCCCCCGCCCGCCCTAGGGTTCAGTTCGACGAGCTCTCCTCAGAAGACGAATCCCAGCTCCAGGCGGCCTGAGCGAAGCGGTGGCGGGAATTAGCGATGGCAGGGGGTTGCGATGCGGGGATTACTGGAAATCCCCATTACTGGATATTCCCAAAATCCATCGCTCGATGAATTCCTTTCCTAGGGCCCTTCTCAGGGCTTTTATCTAAGTTCGTTTATTCTGAGCCCGTTTATTCTGGGCCCTATGATTTTGCCGGCGCGCTCTGCGTTCCAGACCCTGGCAAACCGATTAGTCGACTGTGTCCATCTGGACACCCGGGCAGAACTCTGCCGAGGCCATACGACGACGGCTACCGGTCACGCGGGTCTCGTTCACCGGGTTAGGCCGAAGCATGCGCTTCTGCCGTTCGCGGTCTCCCGCTCCCCGGACCACCGGAATGGGCAAACCGGTGTTGATATCTAGCCCGGTCACGTACATCGCAGCCGATCCGGTCATGGGCAGAGGGATGAAGTCCTGCACCTGCTGGAGGTTCCACTTCTCGTCTTTGAGGAACTGCTCCACCGCTCCCATTTCCTTCTCGGTGCATCCAGGGAAGCTCGAGATGAAATAGGGTACGAGGTACTGCTCCTTGCCTGCCTGCTCGCTCAGATCAAAGAACTTATCCATGAAGGCTGGAAAGTCTCCGGCCGGTTTGCGCATCCGACGCAGCACAGCAGGATCCATGTGCTCCGGTGCCACCTTCATGTGACCCGAGACATGGTGCTGAACGAGCTCCTTCATGTATTCCGGGGTTCGCAGCGCGACATCCATGCGAATGCCGGACTGGACGAAGACATGCTTTACCCCGGGCTGGGTGCGGGATCCCTTGAGGAGATCGAGGCCGGCCTTTTCGTTGATCTCGAGCACCGGGCAAATCGAAGGCCAGAGACAACTGGGACGGTGACACTTCTTGCACTCTTCGGCGTGGCCGTTGCGGGCGCCATAAAGATTGGCCGTGGGTCCACCCAAGTCGGACACCGTTCCACGGAAAGTGGGCGAGGACGCCAGCTTGCGGATCTCCTTGAGCACCGAGTCGATGCTGCGGCTGGAGAGAAACTTGCCCTGGTGGAATCCAAGTCCGCAAAAAGTACACCCGCCGGGACAGCCCCGCGATACGATGATGGAGTCCTTGATGGTGGCGAAACCGGGAACGGGCTCCGTGTAGCTGGGATGCGAAGTCCGCATGAACGGCAACTCATACAGGGCGTCCAGGTCGGGGCCGTCGACCGGGAATGCAGGTGCCTCCTGCAACAAGGCCCGTTTGCCGTGCATCTGCACCAACCGACGACCGCTGTACGGGGTTTGCTGGGCCTCGACCACCTTGGTCAGGCGCATCAAGTGGTTCTTGTCGGCCTGAAGCTCCTCCCAGGAAGGCAGGATGATGCAGTCCGAAAGATCTGCTGCAGCCGCTGCCTTGCTGCCCAAAAAGAGCGCCGTGCCGCGGATGCCGGAGAAGTCCCGATCGCCAGACTGAAGGCGGCTGACGATCTCACGCACCGCCGACTCGCCCATGCCGTACACCAACACATCGGCCTTGGCATCGGCCATAATGGAGGGCTTGAGCTTGTCTTCCCAGTAATCGTAATGAGCCACGCGGCGCATGGAGGCCTCCATGCCACCCAGCACCACGGGTGCACCAGGAAAGGCCCGACGAGCCATCTGGGAATAGACCACCGCTGCATGGTTGGGGCGACGTCCCGGAACCCCGCCGGCACTGTACACATCGTCCTTCCGACGATGCCGGGCGGCCGTGTAGTTCGAGAGCATCGAATCGAGGTTGCCCGCGGTGATGCCCACAAACAACCGGGGTACCCCCATGCCCTGGATGGACTGGATGTCCTTCCAATCGGGTTGGGCGATGATGCCCACGCGCAGGCCCATGTTTTCCAAAACTCGACCGATCATCGCCGAACCGAACGACGGATGGTCGACATACGCATCGCCCGTGATGATGAGTACATCCAGTTCAGACCACCCTTTGGCGGTCATTTCCTCGCGGGTCATCGGCAGGAAGCCGTTGTCAGAAATCTGGGAACCGCGCGCCTTGCTGGGAGTCACAGCCATATTCACGAGAGCAAAGCCCACCTCCGCCCAGATGGCAATCAATAGAAGACCAAATTGGTCTGATTCAAAAGGGGCCACTCCAACTTATTTCTAGGGGCGGGTGATGGGCCTGGGACTGCTGGCGAGGCAAAGTTCATCGAGGGGGCTCCGCGGGATCAGTCCTGCGCTCGCAGGGAACGTTGGGGCCACCTCAGCTTTAGCGCCGGCGTGCGAGGGGGATCAGGATGTCGACGTTCCAATGCTCGCTCCGGCCCGGTCCCGCTGCCGCTTCGCAGAGGCGCAGGAAGGCTGCGGGGAGGTGAGGCGTTCGGGGTGCCCCAACGGGGCACCGCATACCAGCCCGGGGTGAAACCCCGGGTATGGCGCACCACGTTCCGCTTCACTGAAGAAAAGCATTTCCGATGCGATGGCTCCGTCCGGGCGATGGCCTACTGGAAGAACCCGCGGACGGCCGCGATGACTCGATCGACTTGGTCGTCGGTGAGTTCGGGATACATGGGCAAGGGTTGGATCCGCCGGCTGACCGCTTCGGCCACCGGATAATCGCCCGGCTGGCCGCCTTGATCGGCGTAGCAGCGCTGAAGGTGCAAGGGCACCGGGTAGTAGATGAGCGTGGGAATGCCCGCGGCTTCGAGGTGCTTCTGCAGGGCATCCTGTCGATCGGTCAGCACGGCGTAGACATGCCACACGTGAGTATTGCCGGGGGCGACGACGGGCAACTCGACGGGCAGGCCGGCCAATCCGGCCGAATACCGAGCGGCGATCGCGGCCCGGCGTTGATTCCAACGGGCCAGGTGCGGGAGCTTCACGCGGAGGATGGCCGCCTGAAGTTCATCGAGCCGCGAATTAAACCCGTGCAAGTCGTGGTAGTAACGCTTCTCGATGCCGTGGACGCGCAGCATCCGCAGCTTCTTGGCGAGGGCTGGATCTTGGGTGATGCACATACCACCATCCCCGTCGGCACCAAGGTTCTTCGTGGGGTAGAAACTGAGGCAGCCAATACGACCGATACCCGCGAGGCCCCGGCCTTCCCACGTCGCACCGATGGCTTGAGCGCAATCCTCTACCAGCGACAGTCCGTGGCTTTGGCACAGGGGCAACAAGTCCCCAAGCGGCGCTGCCTGACCGAAGAGATGTACCGGCAACAAGGCCTTGGTGCGCGGCGTGATGCGCCGGGCCACGTCGACCGGATCGAGGGTGAAGGTCCGCGGATCAATGTCGGCGAAAACCACCTTGGCCCCCAGCTGATGAATGCTCTCGGCCGGGGCAATATAGGTGAAAGGCGTCGTGATGACCTCGTCGCCAGGACCGATGTCGAGGGCCTTGAGGGCCAGCGTCAGGGCGTCAGAGCCAGAATTGACACCGATGCCATGGGCGGCTCCGCAGAAGGTCGCCACCTCTTGTTCGAGGGCTGCGACATTGGGGCCCAGGATGAAGTGGCCAGCATCGATGACCGCAGTGACGGCGCGCAGCAACTCTTCGCGCAAGGGGGCGGTTTGCGCTCCGGGATTCAGGAAGGCAATCGGTGTCATCGGTTAAGACCTCTATGAAGGGGGCGGCCGGGGCGAAGGGATGGGCTGAACAGGGACGACACTCGTCTCAGAAATAGCCCGCCTTCTTGCGGTCTTCCATGGCGGCCTCGCTGGCCTTGTCATCGGCTCGGGTACCCCGCTCGGTGACCCGGGCTGCGGCCACCTCGCCGATGATGTCATCGACCGATTCAGCCGGGCTCTCGATCATGCCCGTGCTAATCATGTCAGCAATGGTCCGCACCCGGACCACCAGGGACTGAACCGGCTCGTTGGGCTTGGGGCGCCCGCCTAAGTAGGGATCGGGACGGGACACGTCCGTGTGCGGCGGCGGGACCGGCAGCCATTGTCCCCCCCGGCGGAAACAATCCCGGCGGTGGCTGAAATAAATGTTGGGCACCTCGAGACGCTCCTGGCGGATGTATTCCCACACGTCCATCTCGGTCCAGTTAGACAACGGGAACACGCGCATGTTTTCGCCCGGGTTGAGGCGAGCGTTGTAGAGGTTCCAGATTTCCGGGCGCTGGTTCTTCGGATCCCATTGGCCAAAGGCATCGCGGAAGCTAAAGAAGCGCTCCTTGGCCCGGGCCTTTTCTTCGTCACGGCGGGCCCCGCCGATGCAGCAGTCAAAACGAAACTCCTCGATGGCGCCGAGCAGCACCGGAATTTGCAACTGGTTGCGGCTCAACTGACCCGGTGTCGGGGTGACAAAGCCTTTGGCAACGCCTTCATCGACGGTGCGGACAATGAGCTTGGCCCCCAGTTGCTGGGCGCGACGATCGCGAAACTCGATGAGCTCAGGAAACTCATGGCCCGTCTCCACGTTGAGGAAGGGCATCGGCAGATCGGAGGGCCGGAAGGCCTTCTCGGCCAGGCGCAGGAGGCAAATCGAATCTTTGCCGCCAGAAAACAGCAGGGCCGGTCGTTCAAATTCGGCGGCCACCTCGCGCATGATGTGGATGGCCTCGGTCTCGAGGTACTGGAGGTGGTCGAGTTGGTAGCTTCTCATGGAGGAAGGGCTCAGATCAGAATGAGGCGGTGTTAGACAGGTTCAGACCGAGGCAACGGCCTTGCCACCCCAGGCGGCATGCAAGCCGCACTCCCGTTTGTCGTCAGCCTTGGCCGGATCGAAGTAATCCCACTCGTTGGGCAAATCGTTCTCCTTCAAATAGGCCTCCATCTGGGCGTCGCTCCAGTAGAAGAGCGGGCTCAGCTTGAGTGATCCGAAATTGCCGTCGGGGCTGACAGTGTCGAGGCCGGCTCGGTTGGGGTTCTGGATTTGTCGCAACGCGGTGATCCAAACCGTCGGCGCCAACTCGCGCATGCCGCGCTGGAAGGGCTCGAGCTTCATCACGGTGCTGAAGGCCTTGATGCGCTCTTCATTCTCCGGGGTGGGCTCGGGCATGCCGCCGTCCACGGCATCATAGTGGGCGGCCGTCTTGCGCGGCAGGTA
>SXXZ01000163.1 GCA_005789375.1 Verrucomicrobiales bacterium
GAGGCAGGGGGCTGGAAGTCGTTGACCTGAGCGCAATCGGCAAAAAGGGCGCACCCCGCGGGAGAACGCAGTGTGGCGATGGCGATCCCGGTCGTGCCCCGGGTGCCGACCCTCAGGTTGTAGCCGTAGCCGAAGGCTGCGCCGCGGGCTTTGCTCTTAAAGCGGGGATTAGCGCGGTTGAGGGCAGGGCAGACTTCGACGCCGCGCGACTGCAGGTAGGGCCACAAGGCTCCGGTGTTCGGATCAAAGCGGCGTTCGCCTTCTGCGCCGTCCTCCAACCATCCAAACCAGTAGTTCCATCCGTTGTTGGTGCGTGCCCCGCGCTCGACGAACGCGATGCCTGCGTGATCGTCCCAGTAGAGTTGGGTGGCGAGTCCGATTTGCCGGAGGTTAGAAGTACAGACCGACGCCCGAGCCGCGGAGCGTGATCGAACCAGGGCGGGCAGAGTGAGGGCAGCGATGACGACGATGACGGCGACGACCACGAGGAGTTCGATGAGCGTGAAGGCCCTCGCCGGGCGCCCCATCGACATGGACCGAATCGGCTTCATGGGCGCACGGCGACCACGCGGTAGAATTGCGTCGCAAACCACCCATCCCTGAGGTCCCACAGTTCGAGCTCTCCGGGTTTTGCAGCGAGGGTTTCGGAGACCGTGGTCCAGTCGAGCAGGTTGCCTGAGGCTTCTAGTGTGTAGCGCCAGCCGCCTAAGGCATCGAGCGCCACTCCGCCATCGCGAGCTCGGAGTCGTGTCATTGGCGGCTCTGGGAGGGTGATCGAAATGTTGTCGATCCAACCCCGGGCCAGCACGGAACCGGCATAGAGTGGGTTTTGGCCCGCTCCGGAGTAGCTGCTGATGGCGAAGGTATCGACTTCGAAGCGCGTGAAATTGGAAGGCAACACCACATCTGCGAGTTCCGGGCCGGGTTGACCATCGGTCGTCATGGACATCCGGGCTGTCCGTAGCGTTGCTGTGTAGGCCAGTTCGAAGCGGTAACGGCGACCGGGTTCGAGCGTTAGATAATTATCGGAGTAGCCCCAAGGCAGTCGCCCGTCGGAGGGGACAATGACCGGAGACACCGATGAAGAAACTGCGCCCGCTTCGCCAAACCAAGTCCACTCCACGGTGTTCTTGGCCCCGGGGAAGGAGCCTCGGGAATAGTTCGTGGCGAGGACATCCGCCTGTCGGACAAGGCCTGCCGCAATTTGGAAGGTTCCGGATTGGCCGGCGACCACACCGATGGCATGGGATTCGAGGGTGAGATCGAAAGCGAAGCTGAAATTGACGTGGGTCCCTAGTGTGGCGGGCAAGGGGAGTGCAAAAAAGCTGTTCGGACGCGACGAGTCCCAGACCACCTCCAGTCGCTGGCCCGAGGCATCCCAGTGAAACAGTGTGGTGTCTCCCCAGGAACGCCATCCGCGCGCAGACGGATCGGTGTCGAAGGACTCTTTGAGGGTCGAACCTTGGGCCAAAATCCCGAGGCAAGCCGTCAGACAAAACGCCTGAACCGCAAGTTTACCTCGGTGTAGCAACGAGTTCATGGCGACGGATTGAGTCCGGAAATCGCGGTCAGGTTTTCCTCGCCGTAAGGGCAGTGGCGGCAACCATTTCCACAACAGTAGCCTCGGCGAAGATGGTAGGCACGGGTGAAGACCATTAGACCATCCTTCGTGAAGTAGGTGTCGGGCTCCTCTGTCTCGGGCAAAGGCCCACAGGTGAAGGGTTTGCAGCCTGCGCACGCTGGGCAAAGGCAGGCCTTTTGTTGGAGATGCGGCGGAATATTTTCCAGCACCTCTGAAGGAATGGTCACCTCTTCGCACCAACACCGTTCCGGAGAGGGGTCGGCCCCACCGGCCCTGCGGCAGGCATTGGCCTGACCGCAGAGCGGGCACTGGTTTTCCGATATGGTGGTGACGCAGTCCATATTATTGACTCGCTTACGAGAGCGTTTGGGAAAACCTGCGCCAGATCCACAGTCCGGCCATTGCGGATGCCATCAACGCCCAGGTTTGTGGCTCTGGCACGGTGCTGACTAGAGAAAGCCCGTCGATATCCGCCTTGCCGCTGAGCACCTCGATTCGAATGTAGGAGGCCTCGGTCAGGCCCACAGGTTTGCCCGTGGCGTCTAGGGCCCAGGCCAAGTCAAAACTCGTTCCTCCAGCCGAGCCTCGGTAGAGCTGGCGGATCTGATCTAGAGTCTTCCCAGAGAATTCGGCTGGCTGCAGAGAAGCGCTCATCGGAATGCCGAAGTCACCGGATCCATCGGTCGGATAATAGTGATCCACCTTGGGCGAGCGCGCTGAGTCTAGGACGTACCAAGTCTTGCCATCGCTGCTCACGCTTATCTTCTGGGTTCCCGAGTTGGGGTTGAAGAGGGATCCATCAGTGGCTGGCTTGCCAATGGGGTTCCAATTGGCATCGAACTCATTGGTCATTAAAAATCCGGTACTGCCAAAGACTGTAAAATCCATTCCGTACGGATTTCCTGGGGCATCCTTAAGGGGTGAATCCCAACGCAGCGTCAGAGATCCGCCCGCACCAATGCTGACGAGTTGGTCTCGGGTATAGGGCGGCGAGAACGGATCCACTGGGCCACCGAAGTCGCCGCTAGTGGCGCGGCTGGGCATTCCAATCGCGGCCGTGGTGTTGGTGTAGCCTGGGGAGAATCCGGTTCCGGACCGGTAGTCCACCACAGAGGCGGGGTATTGGGCTTGGACCGAGAGGATTGCGCTGGCGGCGAGGATCGCCTTCGGAGCGAAGGATTCTAGCAGGGTAACGCTGGGTTTTCGGGCACGGAATGTTCGGACGGTGTTCATGGTCTCTAGTTCACGGCAACGGCAGGCCCGGTTCAGGGGCTTGCCTAGGTTGTGTCAATGGAGACCAGGCCGGGGTATAGGAAGTGGGTGAGTGTCTGAAACACAAAACGCCTCCAATCCACCGGCAAAACAGGGAATGAAGGCGTCAGACATTCAAAATGTTTCCACCCCAGCATACAGGCAGGGATGGTCTGGCCTCATCCTTCGCTTTGCGGCGAAGCGGTTGCGGCACGTAGCCGAAACCTGACGAGCATCGTTGGCGCGATATCCTGACTACAGGCTTCGAACCTCGCCCCCGCCTTCCCAGACTCGCGTCCAGTGACTGTCGTGTACGACTAGGGGGTTTGTTGCCTGATACAGTGGCGCAACCGTCGCCGATTCTCACGGCGTTCCCGCACTTCCAAAGATGTTATGATATTGGGCAATCCCTTCGTAGGAAAAGCCCGTCAAAGAACTGGGACGTAAAGACTCTAAGCGCCATTCCAAATCAAGTTTTAAACGTATCGGTTGCAAGAAAAATGCCGGTGCTGCTGAAAGAAAACGGCCAACAAAATGACAGGAACTTTTCCTGCCTCACAGGTGATCGGCTGACAGGGCGGAAAATCGGCCTCAGATTCTTCGATCTGGTAAGGTGGCCCGCCCTGCGACCTAGCCCCAGCTGGTGGCGACAGGGCGATGGAGGTCGTTCAAGTGGTTGAAGGGGGCACAAGAGGTTTCATCGCAGGCACGCTTGAGGCTTCCGTTGCGGACCGGTATTCCGCAACTTCTCATCATGCGTTCCCGTGGTTTCACCCTCATCGAACTCCTGGTCGTCATTGCGATCATTGCCATTTTGGCAGCCCTCCTCCTGCCGGCCTTGGCGCGAGCAAAGTCGAAGGCCGGAGGCATGGTGTGCATGAACAACGCCAAGCAGTTGCAGACTGCTCTCCAATTGTACGCCGACGATCATCGAGACCGGTACGTCAACAACCACGGCGTGGGCGAAACGCGGTCGCGGACCAACAGTTGGGCCAACAATGTGATGGACTGGACCGGGAGCGACGGGAACACCAACCTGAATCTCCTCTCCAGTGGATTGCTCTCGCGTCATCTGGCCAGCACCGCGGTGTTTCACTGCCCCTCGGATCAATCGCGGGCCGACAATGGGCTGCGCATCCGCAGTTATGCGCTCAACGCCCTGGTCGGTGATCCAGGCGAGTTGACTAACCGGTTCAATCCTTCCTATCGGCAGTACTTCAAGGGATCGGATGTTAGTTCCCCATCCACGGTCTTCGCCTTCTTGGACGAGCATCCCGACACCATCAACGATGGGTTTTTCATGAACCGCCTAGAGGAGGCCCCTAAGTGGGGTAATTTGCCGGCGTCGTATCATTCCGGCGCGGCTTACTTCACCTATCTGGACGGGCATGCCGAAGGGCATCGGTGGCAGGTGTTAGGAGCGGAGGGGACCATCCGGGCCAATGTGCGGGGTGGGGCCGGGGGGATCTTCGCGGCCAACCCGACGACGGATTGGGATTGGGTCAAGGCCAACAGCGGGGAGACTCGGTAAGACGGATTGGAGAAGGTAGGGTGATTTTCCCATGTCCCCATCACTTGGTGACTGATAGGAAAAGGGGAGAATGAATCGAGTTTCGATTGGTTTTTTAGGTGCTGGCAAGATGGCGACCGCATTGGCTCGTGGAGTCATCAGTGCGGGTGTAGTTCCGGCCGAGAGGGTCTTGGCCAGCGATCCGATTCTAGCTGCCCGCCAGGCCTTCGCTCAGGCGACCGGAGCTCGAGTCACCGGTTCGAATACCGAAGTCTTGGCAGGCTCAGACATTGTGGTGATTGCCGTGAAACCCGACCAAGTGGTAGGTCTCTTTGGTGAATTGGCAGCCAGTTGGAACACGGAACGGCATTTGGTGGTGAGCATCGCTGCCGGAGTTCCCTTGGCCCGTATGGAAGCGGCAGGACCGAGCGGCCTTCGGGTCATCCGGGTGATGCCCAACACACCGGCGCTGGTCGGGGCGAGCGCCTCGGCTTACGCGGTGGGTTCCTCGGCGACGTGCGCCGATGCCGAGGTGGTACAGGAGTTCTTGGCGTCCGTGGGTCTGGCCTTGGAAGTGAAGGAAAAGCTGCTCGATGCGGTGACGGGGGTCAGTGGCAGTGGGCCTGCCTATGCGTTCTTAATGATCGAAGCGTTGGCCGATGGTGGAGTGGCCGCGGGCTTGCCTCGGGACATCGCCCAGCGTTTGGCAGCGCAAACCTTGTTGGGGGCCGCCAAGATGGTGTTGGAGACCGGACAACACCCCGGAGCACTTAAGGACGCTGTTTGCAGTCCGGGCGGCACGACCATTGAAGCCATTCATGTGTTGGAAAAGGGCGGGGTGCGTGCGGCGTTAATCGGAGCTGTTCGAGCGGCCGCCGACAAGGCCAAGGCCATGGCCTGAAAGGTTTCAACATGAACTCTTCCCTCCCGCCTCCGCATCCCACCCAAGTCCGCATCCTCTGGTGGACTGCCACGGCCTTTGCTTTAGCGGTTTTGGTGGCGCTGGTTGCCGGACTGGTTTGGGGAGTGGGTCAAGTGCTGGGCGTTTTGTCGCCCGTCCTATGGCCTTTGGCCTTGGCCGGGGTGCTGGCTTATCTGCTAGACCCGGTGGTGGATTTGATAGAGCGGCGAGGCATCGCGCGTGCCAAGGCCATCAGCTTGGTTTTTGTTTCAGCCATGGTGATTGTGGTCGGAGTGTTCGCGAGTGTGGCTCCTCAGATTTACCGGGAGACCCGGCAGTTTGCCGAGCGGGTTCCCGACTACAGTCAGAAGTTTCAGCTCCAGATGGAATCCTGGGCGACCAACCCACCGGTGTTGGTGCGCAAGCTCATTGAGTTGCGGTCAACTTCGACAGTAGGGAGTGGCTCGACCAATCTCAGTCCGCAGTCTGTAGCAGCACCGACCGAAGCGCCTCAGCGCGAACCCCAATCACGGATGTCCCTGCAGTCGGCGTCTGACTGGGTGATGGATCTTATGCCCGCCAGTGGCGCTTGGTTCTTGGGGCAGGTGGGTAAGTTCAGTGGTGGGCTGGGAATGCTCGCCGGACTTTTTTTGGTGCCGGTGTATGCCTTTTATTTCCTCCTCGAAAAACATGGAATTGAGCGGGAATGGACCGATTACCTGCCGCTGCGCAATTCGGAGTTCAAGGACGAGTTGGTTTTCATTCTGCGTTCTATTAACGACTACCTGATTGTTTTCTTCCGAAGCCAATTGCTGGTAGCCATGTGCGATGGGCTTCTCTACACGTTGGGGTTCCTGATCATTGGGCTGCCCTATGCCTTCATTATCGGCTTGATGGCGACGGTGTTGACCATGATCCCCTTTTTGGGAGCCATCACCACGTGTGTCGCAGCATTGCTGATCGGTTTCGCGAGCTCGGGCGATTGGATCCTTCCAGCCAAGGTGCTCGGTGTGTTTGCTGTGGTCCAAACTTTGGAGGGGTTGGTTATATCTCCGAAGATCATGGGCGAACGCGTGGGATTGCATCCTTTGACCATCATTATTGCGGTGATGGTAGGGACCACGTTGTTGGGTGGACTCTTGGGAGGCATTTTGGCCATACCGCTGACGGCAGCACTGCGTGTCCTGATGTTTCGCTACGTCTGGCGACCTCTGAAGCGGAATACAAAGGGTGGAAACATTCGCTCTTCGGCAGTTTGAACAGCGCCTCGGTTTTGACCTCTGAGATGGGGTCCCAACCGGAACTTCGGTTGGCAAAGCCGAACTATCGAACCATACTATCAAACATGAATCATTGGGTGTTGTTAATCCTGGGGAGCTTCTGGCTCCAGTTGGGGAGCCTGGCCAAAGAGTCATCACGACCTTCAACCAGCGCCTCGCCCACCAACACCGCTCCAGTCGCTCATGCGGCTACTTCCGATACGGGTGTTTTGCCCTCCAAGTTTACGGATCCGAAGATCTTGGCACCGGAGGAGTCCAGCGGTGAGATCGCACGACTGGCAGCTCGAATGATCGAACGGTCCCACTTTCTGCGTCGGGAATTCGATGATCGAGTGTCTGAGCGCTTTTTTGAGAGGTATATCGAGTCGCTCGATCCCCAGCGGATGTATTTCACCCAGAGTGATTACGAGCAGTTCAGCGCCTACCGCCAACAACTGGATGACCTGACGATCCGGCGCGGGGATACCCGGCCCGCCTATGAGATCTTCAATCGATACCTTCAGCACATCGACCAGCAGTATGCGTTGGTTCAAGGCGTGATGAAGACCGAGAAGTTCAATTTTGACACGGACACCAAAATCCTGCTCAACCGCAAGGATGCACCGAGACCGAAGGATCTCACTGAACTTCAGGGTGTTTGGAAAGATCGCCTGCGCTTCGAATATCTTTCCGAAAAGCTGAACCGGGACTTCGCCACGCTGGCAACCAACGTTTGGACTCAGATGAGCACCGCGCCAGAACCGGAGGTCGACCCCGCAAGCAGCACGAACGGGGCACCTGCAGTGGCTCCGGCGAAGTTGGTGACCAAGGCGATACTTTCAGGCGGTAAAAAGGTGGCCGACTTGTACCTGACCGGTTTGGAGACCCGCCTGCACTCCAACCTTTCCACCAACCGTGCCACAGTGGTGGCCAAGATGGCCGAATCAGGAAAGTTTAAAGGCCCCTCCGATTTGCGCAGTTACTTCGAGAGCAATCTTCAGGGTGATCGCCACGACGAAATCGTGAAGACGCTCAACCGCCGGTACAACCGGGTGATGCGCAATTTGAAGCAGTTTGAGTCTAAGGAAGTGTTGCAGTGGTACCTCGATGCGCTGGCCCATTCTTACGACCCGCACACCAACTATTTTGGCCCCCGCGAGGAGGAAGCTTTCAACATGTCCATGACCCTCTCGTTCGTGGGTATCGGGGCCGTGCTCACCAGTGAAGATGGATATGCCACCATCACTGAGGTCAAGCCGGGAAGCCCCGCTGAAAAGAGCAAGATCCTCAAGGCCGGTGACAAGATCGTGGCGGTCGCGCAAGACAAGCAGACTCCGGTGGATGTGATCGACGAAAAGCTTCAGAAGGTTGTGGAGCAAATTCGCGGACCCAAGGGCTCCAAGGTCACGTTGACCTATATCCCGTCGGGATCCGACCTCAGCACCCGTAAGACGGTGACCATTGTCCGAGACACCATTCCGCTGGAGGACCAGGAGGCCAAGGCCAAGCTGGTACTGTTGCCCGGTGGTGCAGGCAAGACCAACCGAATCGGTGTGATCGATCTCCCGGCGTTCTACAGTGGAGCCATCGGCGGCAACGGGGCCACGAAGAGCCCGACCGCCGACGTCGCCAAGCTATTGCGCAAGCTCATGGCCGAGGGTGTCGATGGCGTGGTTTTAGATTTGCGGCGTAACGGAGGTGGATCTCTCGAGGAATGTGTCAGTTTGACCGGGTTGTTTATCAAGACTGGGCCGGTCGTTCAGGTGGTCAACTCGCTCGGGCAGCAGCGGGTTTTGGAAGATGACGATTCCTCCGTGCTGTATGACGGTCCATTGGTGGTGCTGACCAGCCGCTTCAGTGCCTCGGCCTCAGAGATTCTAGCTGGAGCCCTTCAGGACTACGGACGAGCCGTGGTGGTGGGCGACAGTTCCACCCATGGCAAGGGCACCGTGCAGAACCTTCAAGGATTGGAACCCTTCTATCGCGGAACCGGAAAGCCGGGACAGGTGAAGGTGACCATCAGCAAATTCTTCCGCCCGTCGGGCTCCTCGACCCAACTCAAGGGCGTGGTTCCGGATGTGGTGCTACCCAGCATTAACAATTTTGCCGACATCGGTGAATCGGCGCTGAGCAATGCACTGCCGTGGAATACGATTTCGCCGGTGCGTTTCGATAAAATGGACCGAGTGACCCGGACGCTGCCGGAACTCCATCGCCGATCTACGGATCGTTTGGCCAAGGATCGGGATTACGCCTACATCGGTGAGGACATTGAGCGCTACAAGAAGCTCTTGGCCGATCGGAGTATTTCGCTGAACGAAAAGAAGCGTCGGCAGGAAATGGAGACCGATCGCAACCGGGCTGCCGTTCGCAAGGCTGAGATTAAGAGCCGAAATGAGATCGAACCCGTCGCCTACGAAATCACCCTCAAGAATGCAGCCCAACCCGGGCTTCCTGAGCCCAAGGTCGCCAAGCCTGTGGTAGCCGCAACGGCCCGTGATGCCCGCGCCCTAAAAGCAGGTGCGTCGAAAGAATCCACCGCTGAGCGGCGCCGATTGCGGGAGGCAGGTCAGGAGGACGGAGACGACGACCAAGATGGAGTTGTAGGTGATGTGAATCTTCGGGAGGCAGAAAGAATCGTGATCGACCTCTTGGAGTTGTCCAAGGCTCGCGGCAGTGCATCCGGGGCGACTGCGAGCGTTCAGTCCGAGCGTTGAGACAACGTAGCGAAGCCTTTTTCGAATCAATTTACTATGAGCAATCGAATCGCCTGTGTGGGAGTGGGACGCATGGGGGCCAATATGGTCCGACGGCTGAAGGAGTCTGGATTCCATGTGACCGCAGTCTATGACCTCCGCCGAAAGCAGGCCCAACTGCTGGCCCAAGAACTCGGGTGCGAGGCCCCTTCGCGACTATCCGCGGTGACCGCCTTGGCTGACGTGATCCTCACAGTGGTGTCGGACGACGACTCGATGGAGGCGCTGTTCGCACAGAAAGGCGACAGCCTGCTCAAAGGGGCCGCAGGAAAATTATTCATCAACTGTGCAACTGTGAGTCCTGCCACCCATGTGATGGTAGAATCCAGATCTCAGGCAGTGGGCGCTGAGAGTGTGGAAGCCTGCATGGCGTCCAGCATTACACAGGCTCGCCAAGGCACGTTGTATTTGATGACCGCAGGCCAACAGAGCGCATGCCAAAGGGCTGAGCCCATCCTGGCCAAGCTGTCGGCTTCCCGGCGCTACATTGGAGCCGCAGGAACAGCCGCGCAGGTCAAGGCACTGGTCAACATGGTGATGAACATCAACACCGCAGGCCTCGCCGAAGGGTTGGGCTTGGGGGCAGCCATGGGTCTAGACTTGGGAATGCTCCGTGAAGTGTTTTCTCAGACTGGAGCCAATTCTCGGGTGTTGGAGACCGATGGCGAAGACATGCAAAAGCGTGATCACTCCTGCTTCTTTAGTTCGGCCCACGCTGCCAAAGATTCTGGGATCGCTGTCAGTCTTGCAAAGAAGGTTCGGTTGAAGGTGCCGTTGGCTCAGGCCGCATTGGGCCAGTACACTCGGATGGTCGATAGCGGGCTCGGAGAATTGGACAAATCGGGCGTTGCTGAATTGACCTTCCCAGGTCGTGGACCAAAGCCAGCCAAACCGGCCAAGGCCTCCAAGATGGTCCCGAATAAGGTTCAGAATACGGTCCAGAAGACGGTCCGTAAGAAGAAGTGAGTTCGGGGACGCTCTAAATATCGAAGCAGGGGCAGGGGCTTTGAGTCTCTGCCCGGTGAACTCGGTTGCGGTGGCTCAGGTGCTGCCGTGGTTCACGCGTTGGGGTAGCTCAGGGAATAGCCGGAGCTCGATGCACCAAACAACCGTGGTAGTCGTGGCAGTCGAAGCTGCGCTGATTCGGCTAAACTGTGAATTTGCCCCGAACTCAGCGATCCTGATCTTCGAGACGCGAACACCATCGTCGATTAAACCGTCGCGGCCCTTTTTTTCGTTTTCCAGTGGGGCCATCCGACAGCTCAACGAATAGCCCACTGGATGGCTCTTTTATTCGTCGAGGGCGACCGAGCGGCCCCGGGGGGCGACCGAATATTGAAGGAAACGGTCTAAGAGCAACTGGACA
>SXXZ01000164.1 GCA_005789375.1 Verrucomicrobiales bacterium
ACCCGAGCGGAGCGGTGTCAGGCCGGAGCGAGCCTTGGAGGCGAACACCCAACCCCCTCGCGCAAAGCGCGAAAGCTCATCCTCCGCAGAGCCTACTCAGCGAGCGTAGGCCTGATGCCGCGGAGCCACCAAAACCCGAGCGGAGCGGTGTCGGGCCGGAGCGAGCCTTGGAGGCGAACACTCACCCCCCTCGCGCATAGCGCGAAAGTTCATCCTCCCCAGAGCCTACTCAGCGAGCGGAGGCCTGATACCGCGGAGCCCCGCCATTCCCAGCCCGCTCGGATACCCAATGAAGAGCTCCGTCGAGGTCAGTAAATTCACCGTCCAATTGCGCGGAATAGGCCTCCTTCAGAATGGCTCCCAACTGCCGGCCACCCGTCCACCCCTTAGACAACAAATGCCGCCCCTGCAAGAGCGCCACGGGCGCCGAAGCTTGCACCTGCAAGTCCGCTGCGGCTTCCCGGAGTTTCTGAACCGAAACCGGCACTCCCGGGGGGCGAGGAGGACGCCCCGAGGCATCGGCGGTCATCACCACACACAATTCCTCGATCGAGGAAGGGACCAACCGGACGGCCAACCGACGAACCATACGCGCCGAGGGCGCCTCGGCATGCACCATGTGATTGGCCACCAATGGAACCACCCGCTGCACCGTCGACTCTTGGAAACCCACTTGACGGAGAAACCGTGCCGCCCTCTCGGCCCCGGCGACCTCATGGCCCGGCGAGGTGATGCGATCCCTCCCGCCTTTGAACTCAGTGCGTGTACACGTTGCTTTGCCCACATCATGGAGCAGCACCGACATCATGAGCACCAATCGCTCATCGGCCGACATCCTCGCCCAGTCCGGCAAGGCCACCAAGGCATCCACCGCATGCAGCGTGTGAGTCCAGACATCGCCCTCCGGATGCCACTCCGGATCCTGGGCAACCCCAACGATCGCAGCCAACTCAGGCAACACATCCAACCAACCACTGTCCTTCATAAAGGCCAATCCCAGCGATGGCTGCACAGACCGTAGAGCCCACTTGAGCCACTCCTCCCGCACCCGTTCCACGGCCAGTTCACTGTAGCTCGAACGGATAGACCGGCACAGTTCTAGGGTTTCAGTTGCAGCCTTCAAACCGAAGCGCCCGGCAAACTGCATCCCCCGCAAAACCCGCAATGGATCCTCAGGAAAGGCCGCACTCGTGTGCCGCAGAATCCGAGCCTCAAGATCTGAGCGACCCCCATGGGGATCCATCAACTCACCGCTCCGCGCATCCCACAGCATCGAATTGATGGTGAAATCACGCCGAGCCGAAGCCTCCAGCGGACTCAGTTCCGGATCGAACTCCACATCGAATCCCTTGTGCCCTGGCCCCCGCTTCGAATCCCGGCGCGGCACGGAAAAATCCCAGACCGCACCACTCGCATGCGTGAGTTTTACCACGCCGAAGGATTTCCCGACCCAATCAGCTCGACCATACCGGGAGAGCAGCCTCACCAAGTCCGGATAATCGACACCATACACCTCGATATCAAAATCATGAACCGGCACTCCCAAGAGCCAGTCCCGCACGCAACCGCCGACGAGGTAGGAGCGTTCCAAGCCCGGAGTGTTCCGCAGCATTGCCAGAAGCTTGGGTGGCAGGATCTCGATCATGGGAGCAACGCAGGAGAAAACCTCGCTCAACGACACTCCGGCAATCCCAGGCCTTTTCGGAGACTAGCCCAAGGCTCTTCGTCCCACTCATTCACCGTCCCTGGCTCATCGGCCACCGTCGGAGAAAGCATCGCCAGAAAGATCACCGGCTCGCGGAACGGATTGTAGGTGCCATGGATCTCGTTTTTCGGAATCAACACCATCTCGCCAGGCTTCAGAATGCGGTACTCCCGACCGCACCACTGCTCGGCCTGACCCGAAAGGATATAAATAATTTCCTCCCGAGTGGGATGCCGATGAAATCCATGGCAACGGCCGGCATCGAGGGTGGCCCGGACCAGCAGCAGCGATTCGCACGGCACGATGTCCGGACGCGACAGCCACGTGTTCAACGTGTACGGCGTGAGGTCGGTCCGGCTTTCGGCCGCCGTGACAAAGCGCTGTTCGGACACCGCCGGAGAAGCGTTCATGCAGTCAATGGCGCGCACAGTCACCGGACGACGCAAGCCTTTCCGCCCGGTCTGCCTGGTCCGCCTCGTCCGGCTACCCTCAAGCCTCTCTTAACCGACCTGACCCACCTGTCGGCGTATCGATCCGCAAATGGCCGAGGTCCAACGTTCCATAACCTCCATGTCAGGGCCTTCGATGAGCAATCGTGCCTTGGGTTCAGTGCCGGAGTAGCGCAGCAGAACCCGCCCTCCCTTCGGTTGCACCTCCGCCTCCGCCTGCTGGACCAAGTCCAGAATCTCCTCGAGTTGCTCAAAGGGCGTCTTCACCCGGACCTGGACATTGGTGACCAACTGCGGATAGCGGGTCCAGCAGCGTGCCAACTTGGAGAGCGGTTCCCCACGCGTTCGCATGGTGCTGAGAATCTGGAGAGCTGCCACCAGACCATCCCCGGTCGTACTGTGTTCGCGGAAAATCAGATGCCCACTTTGTTCGCCACCGAAGACGTACCCATTGGCGAGCATGCAATCGATGACGTTTTTGTCGCCCACAGCGGTCCGGACCACCTCGCCACCCGCCGCGCGAATTGCTACATCCAGCCCCGCGTTGCTCATGACCGTGGCTACCAAAGTGTTCTTGGCCAATCGTCCTTCAGCGAGCATTTGCAAGGCGCTAACGGCCATGATGTCGTCGCCATCGACCAGACTGCCCGCTTCGTCACAAAGGATCACCCGGTCGGCATCCCCATCATGAGCAATACCCAAGTCGGCCCGATACTCGCGAACCTTGCTACAAATCGTCTGCGGGTACATTGAACCACACTCGCGGTTGATGTTTGTACCATTGGGCTGGGTCCCGAAGGCGATGACCTCGGCCCCCAGTTCCTGGAGGACCATCGGCGTGGTCTTGTAGGAGGCGCCATGACCGCAATCCACAACGATACGCATGCCTTCGAGCGTCAGCGTCTTGGGAAACGAAGACTTGGCCTGTTCCACGTAGCGTCCAATTGCGTCCTCCACGCGAACCGCCTTGCCGATCTCATTGGCCGTGGGCCTGATCGATTCGATTTCGCCGCTGAAGACCAACTCCTCGATCAAATTCTCGGTCACATCGTCCAACTTATAGCCGTCGGCCCCGAAGAACTTGATGCCATTGTCATCGTAAGGATTGTGGGAAGCCGTGATGACAATACCGGCATCGGCCCGCATGGATCGGGTCACATACGCCACACCCGGTGTCGGCAAGGGTCCGATGAAAACGACATCTACGCCCATCGAAAGAACTCCGGAACTCAGCGCATTCTCCAACATGTAGCCAGAGAGGCGGGTGTCCTTGCCAATCACGATCCGGTGGCGCACCCGATTCCGAGCCTGAGAATTCCTATTCTTAAAGACATGCGCCGCCGCTCGACCCAGCTTCAAGGCTGTTTCAGCAGTCACCGGCTCAATGTTGGCTCGACCCCGGACACCGTCGGTTCCGAAAATCCGTTTTTTGTAGGACATATCAGCAAG
>SXXZ01000019.1 GCA_005789375.1 Verrucomicrobiales bacterium
GCTCATCGAGTCCGTGCTGGCCGCCGCCCGGCCTCAGGATATCCCCCTGCTGCTAGCGCCTCGAACCTTCACCGTCGGCACCGCCTACGATGCCGGAGCCCACACCCGAGCCTTACTTCAGTTGGACACGCTGGGCCGGAACCTCGGACTCAAGCCCACCCAAGACGTTGGCCCGGCCCTGGGCGCGCTCCTGTCTTCGGCCCATCCTTCCGTTCAAGCGGCGGCGGCCCGGTTGATCGGCCGCTGGCAAATCCGCTCATTGGAATCCGAAGTGGTGCGTCTTCTCGAATCCCGAGAGACACCCGAGGCAGTCCGTGCCGGAACCATTGCCGGCTTGGCCCTCTTCCCCAGTCCCGAACACACGGCTCGAATCCTCCGCGCGGCGAGCCCTGAGGCGCCTACCGTTCTGAAGACCGTCGCAGCCGCTGCCATCGCTGCCAGAGATCTGGGGGCTGCCTGTCGATTGGCATCCGAAGTCTTGGCCCAAGAAGCCAACACCGCAGCGATCGAGACCGTAATGACCCCGATCTTGCGTCAACCCGGCGCGGCCGACGCTCTAGCCAAAGCCCTACAAATAGTCGCACCCCATCCAGAATCGGCCCGTGCTGTGGCCGGGTTTTTGGCCCAGGCCGGACGCCAAGTACCCGAGCTCACCCCGGTATTAGCACAGGCGCTCGGTCGAACCGCCGGCAACCAGACCCTCACCGATCGACTAGCCAGCGGCCCCGCCCGCCAAGAATTTCTGAAGACCGTCCGTGCCTCGGGTGATGCACGGCGCGGGGCCGCGGTTTTTACGCGGGCCGAGCTCGGCTGCACCTCCTGCCATGGCATCGGCGCATCGCAACCGGGCCTAGGTCCCGACCTGGGCGCTCTCGGCACGGCCCAGACGCCCGACTTTATCCTGCGTGCACTGCTAGAACCCCAAGTCGAAGTGAAGGAAGGGTTCATGTCTTGGAACCTCACACTCCAGAACGGCGAAGAGATTCAGGGCCGCATCGAAAGCACGTCTGCCCAAGAGGTGTTGCTGCTGGATGCGGCCACCCGGAAACCTATGCGGTTGGCCCGCTCCGAGATCCGTTCCCAGACCCAGGCCGGCTCGATCATGCCGGCCGGACTCGTGGACACACTCAGCGAAACCGAACTCCGAGACCTTCTTCGCTACCTGTCCGGCCTCGGCCGCCGGAATTAATTGGATCGACCGGCCACCGAAACCCGCGGTCCGGAGCGTTGACGAATAGGAAGACCTTCGGGGAAGGTGACGTCCTCGTGCCCGCCCACCCGCTCATCGACCTCATTACGTCGCCGGAGCCCTCCATGCGGAACCGTCCCTTGGAGGCTTGGGCCGGGCCGGCCACGCTGGCTGAGCTGCTGGACGCCTGCTCGGCCTTGGACCGGTTCCGCCGAGAGGCCCAAAATTTGTACGAACGGGTGCGGGCCCTGTTTTTTCTATCGGCCCTCCAACGGTTTCACCTTCCTCCGAAACTCAGCACCTCGGGACAAGCCGGTTTGATCCCGTTTGCTGGCTTCGAACATCTGCTCAACCGCCGCTTCGAAGAGGCCATCGACTGCTTTCTCGGAGAGCTTGAGACCCAAGGTCCCTCCGAAGGCATCGCTTCGGCCCTGGCGGCCGCCTACCACCGCCTGGCTTTCCAGACCCTCGCTGACCAAGTGCGACGCAGTGTGCGAACCGTGCGAGGAAATCAATGGATGTTCCGCATGGGCCATCCCGCCGATCAGCCACTGAGACTGCGGCCAGAACTCTTGGAGCGATCCCCAGAGGGCGCCTATCCCATTCTCCGAGAACTCACGCCGGTGCGGATGGATCTCACCCACTCGGCCTGGTCCGACATCTTCTTTTTGGGCATGGACTACCCCGAGGGGGCCAAGGTGCTGAACATCTCAGTGGACCTCGGTGTCCACGGACGCGATGCGGCTCCGCGGCCACCGGTGAGTGCCTGGCTGCGCGTGCTCGATGAACCGCTGCTCCGCCTCACCTCGGTGGATCTTGGAGCGACCGCCGACATCACTGCATTGAGCGAGGTCTTCGATTTCGCCAAAGACCATCTCGGGTTGCTGAAAGCGGCCGTCATCGCCGCAGGCGTGGTTCCGCCGGGCATCGAAGGTTCCGGGCAATCTCTGGCCGACTTGCTCGCGCGCATCGTCGGTCCCGGACGCGGCCTCGAACTGTGTTCCAGCGTCAACGACATCCCCAAGGGATCGCGGTTGGCTGTCAGCACGAATTTGCTGGGCTCGCTCATCAGCGTTTGTATGCGAGCTACTGGACAGGCCTCTTCACTGACCGGATCGCTTGAGGAATCGGAGCGGCGGCTCGTTCTCGCACGGGCCCTCTTGGGCGAGTGGCTCGGCGGCTCCGGTGGCGGATGGCAAGACTCGGGCGGGGTCTGGCCGGGCATCAAGCTCATCACGGGCGTGGCGGCCACCGAAGAGGATCCCGAGTGGGGCATTTCCCGGGGATGCCTCATGCCAACCCATCATGTTTTCAGCCGCCAAGAAATCCCGGAGTCCTCTCGCCGCGCGCTCATGGATTCACTGGTAGTGGTCCACGGAGGCATGGCCCAAAACGTGGGCCCCATTCTCGAAATGGTGACCGAAAAATACCTCCTGCGCTCCGCCTCCGAATGGTCGGGACGCCAAGAGGCGCTTGGGGTGCTCGACGAAATTATTGATGCTCTCCGACGCGGAGACATCCACGCCGTTGGCAAGGCCACCACGCGCAATTTTCGGCAGCCCCTGCAGGCCATTATTCCGTGGGCCTCCAACCACTTCACCGAACGTCTGATTCAACAGTGCGAGACCGAATTTGGTGCTGATTTCTGGGGCTTTTGGATGCTCGGCGGCATGTCCGGCGGCGGCATGGGTTTCATCTTTGCCCCGGAGCGGAAGGCCGAGGCTCAAGAGCGGCTTCAAATCCTCATGCTGGAAACTAAGCGTAGCCTCTCGACGGCCCTTCCCTTCGCCATGGATCCGGTGGTCTTCGACTACGCCATCAACGAGCACGGCACCATGGCCGATTTGCTCTCCGGCGAGGAGGCGCTAATGCCGCTCAATTATTACGCCCTCACGGTACCCACCCTGCTGCGCGCCGATCGCCGCTCATTGACCCCGGCTCGCCGTACTGAACTCGACCGAGTAGGAATGGCCGCACGCACGCGGCCAGAGCTGGGTGGGATGATCCAGACACTCTTCGATGCACTTTTGCCTCGCTCCCGAAACGGTGAGAGCGAACGCAGCGGATTGCAGGGGTTGCTGGCGGAGAACGGTTTTGATCCCGCCCTGCATGAGCAAATTCGCTCAGACCTGCGGGAGGGTCGCATCGGACTCGCCCAAAATCGCCTCCGCGCCGACAGCCGGATCGAAGACGTCGAAGCAGACGATGTGCTGCGTTGGGACACGGCTTCGACCACGGTGCCGCCCGAAGTCCGCGCTGCCGGTGAGGCAGCCTTGCGAGCCGGCGAAGTTGCCGTGGTGACCTTGGCCGCGGGAGCCGGATCGCGATGGACCGGCGGTGCTGGCACCTGCAAAGCCCTGCATCCCTTCGCCCAGTTCGCCGGTCGGCACCGGACCTTCATCGAGACCCACTTGGCCAAGTCCCGGCGCTCAGGTCGCTTGGCGGGCCACGTCTTGCCGCACCTTTTCACAACGAGCTACCTCACCCACGAACCCACCCAGCGGTTCCTCCAACAAGTAGAGGGTTATGGCTACCCGGAGCCTCTGATTCTGTCACCAGGCCGCAGCGTCGGCCTCAGACTCATCCCGACCGAACGCGATCTTCGCTTCGCGTGGGAAGAAATGCCTCAACAGGTGCTCGATGTTCAGCAGCAAAAGGTCCGCGAGAGTCTCCGATCGGCCCTCATTGGCTGGGCCAAGACTGCGGGTGAGACCGGCGACTACACCGACAACGTGCCACTGCAATGCCTGCATCCAGTGGGCCATTTCTTCGAAGTTCCCAATCTCTTTCGCAATGGCGTGCTGGCCGGACTCCTGAGTGAGCGACCCCAGCTCAAATACTTACTGCTCCACAACATCGATACCCTCGGAGCCTTCATGGATCCGGCCTTGTTGGGGCAGCATATTCTCAGCGGGGCCTGTCTCACCTTCGAAGTGATCGGGCGGCGGCTGGAAGACCGAGGGGGAGGCCTCGCTCGGGTCAACGGTCGACCAC
>SXXZ01000165.1 GCA_005789375.1 Verrucomicrobiales bacterium
CTGGAAGGGCGGATCCGAGCAGTTCGTCCAGGTGAGACCGCCATCCGAATCCATTTCCAGGGACTGGTTGAAATTGTTCGAGTGACCATTCCGTTCACCAACGTGGTCGAGGGATGGAAGTTCACCCGCGCTCAGAATCCGGTGGATGTTCCTGTCTTCGCCAAGTTGCAGTCGTTGAACCTGCCCCCATCGCCCCGGTGCGATGACGCGACCTTCTTACGTCGGGCCATGCTCGACACGCTCGGAACACTGCCCACACCCGAAGAAGTTCGGGCATTCCAAGCCGATCGTTCTCCCGGAAAGCGGGCAACTCTGACCGACTCCCTCTTCCATCGGCCTGAGTTCGCCGATTACTGGACACTCCAACTCGCGGATTTATTCCAAAATCGCAAGGAACGCGATCATGACGTCCGCGGTGCAAAGAATGTCCGCGCCTTCCACGGATGGCTGCGGGATCAAGTGGCCTCCCATCGCCCGTGGAATGCGCTGGTACGCGATGTCCTGACAGCCAGCGGAGATTCGGTCCAACACCCTGAAATTGGCTATTACGTGTATTTGGTCGGTGAAAAGCGCTCCACCGAGAGCGAAGCGCCGGATGCTGTCGCGCAGGCCTTCATGGGCACGCGCATCGGTTGTGCCCGGTGCCACAACCATCCGTTGGAGAAATACACCCAAGACGATTTCTACCATTTTTCCGCCTTCTTCGATCGCGTGACCCTCGACCGAAAGGGACCCGCCGACGGGGCCACCACCTTGCTCACCATGAGTCGCGAAGAACGCGAACGCACCCAGCGTTTGCAGGAGGCACAGACAAAACTAAAAGACGCGGAGGCCAAGCTACTGACATTGGGCTATGACGGCGGAACGGCCACTCCCGCGGCCGGACCTGAAGGGGCGAAGCAACTCGAAGGTGCACAAAACGAATTCCGCGATCGGAAACGCGAGTTCACTTCCAAGAAACGCGAACTGGCCGAAAGCCGGAACAAAGCCCCCCGCGCCTGGCAACCCCGCACCCTGCGCGACCTCGAGGCACGCCCGCTCGACCGCACGCCGATGGAGTTCAGCGCCGACACCGATCCGCGGGCCCAGTTGTCCGATTGGCTCACCGCAACCAACAACTCCTACTTCGCCGGGGCGATGATTAACCGTCTCTGGAAACACTTTTTGGGAACCGGTCTGGTAGAACCTGTGGACGACCTTCGTGCCAGCAACCCGCCTTCGAATCCGGAACTGTGGGCCTTGCTCAGCCGAGAGTTTGTCGGCAGCGGCTACGACCTGCAGCACGTGATGAAGCTCATCCTCAATTCGCGAACCTATCAACTCAGCGCACGCACCGTGCGCGGCAACGAAACCGACACCCGGTTTTACTCGCACTACTACGCACGCCGCCTGCCTGCCGAGGTCATGGCCGATGCCATTAGCTCAGCCACCGGCGTGCCCGATCGGTTCGATGGGTTTCCGGTGGGAATGCGTGCCGTGCAAGTACCCGAACCCACCGTCAGCAGCTACTTCCTCACACTCTTCGGCCGCAGCGAGCGGGTGACGGCCTGCGCCTGCGAACGCAGCGGCGAGGTAACCTTGCCGCAATTGCTGCACCTCCAAAACGGCGAGGAGTTGAACAAGAAGATCCAGCACCCGGAAGGTCGGCTCAAGGAGTTGATCTCTTCGGCCAAGACCCCCAGCGACGGGCCGCGACTGGTCGAAGAACTCTACCTCATCACCGTCGGACGACGCCCCACTGCCGTGGAGTTAGAACGGGTGCTGAAGCAGTTCACCGAGACCCCTCCGGAGGAAGTGCTGCCCGATTTATTTTGGGCCCTGCTCAACACGAAGGAGTTCGCCTTCAACCACTAACCGGAACCGAGTCACGCCATGATCGACATCTCCCTCGCCTCCCGGCATGCAGCCCAATGCAATGGCCTCTCGCGACGAGGCTTCTTGCGCCTGGGGGCACTGGCTCCACTGGGACTCTCGCTGCCCAGCGTGCTTTCTTGGGAGAGCGCACTGGCTGCTTCCGCCAACGGGTTGGTGCGCAAGGCTCCCCGAGCCAAGTCGGTGCTGCTGGTCTACCTCGGAGGTGGCCTTTCACATCACGATTCATTCGACCTCAAGCCGGGAGCCATTGAAGAAATTCGCGGCAAGTATACCGAGATCCCTACCAACGTCACCGGCCTCAAGGTGGGCAACCTCCTGCCCAAGATGGCGCAGACGATGGACAAGGTGTGCCTCGTCCGCTCGGGCGCGCATGACAACGACCACCACGAGACAGCGACCAACTGGGTTCTTTCAGGCAAGTTTGGTACACCGTTCGGGGATCATCCAGCGATGGGTGCCATTGTTGCGCACGAGACGGGATTCGTCGGAAAAGTGCCGCCCTACATCGCGGTCCCCAAGAACCCCAGTTTCACCTGGGAACTCGGAAAGAGCGCGTGGCTTGGAGGCCGCTACGAGTCCTTCAAGGCCGGGAATCCCAACGACACGTCTTGGAAGGTCCGCGATCTAGCCTGCCCGGCCCAGCTGACACCCAAAATCTTGGAACGCCGGCGCACCTTGCTTCAGGCGGTGGACACCCTCTCGGCACACATCCGCGGCAACGACCAGATGGCCACCTACGATGAGTTCGCTCAGAAGGCCACCGACATGATCTTGTCGCCCGACGCCCAGAACGCCTTCGCCCTCGAGAAGGAATCCGAGGCACTGCGCGACACCTACGGTCGGACCGAGTTTGGACAAAGCTGCCTGCTGGCCCGCCGTCTGGTGGAAAGCGGCGTGCGCTTTGTCACCGTGAACTACGGAGGCTGGGACCATCATGCGAAGATTTTCGAGAGCCTCGACAAGAAGCTGCCCGATTTCGACCGGGGCTTGAGTGCGCTGATCAACGACTTGCATCAGCGCGGGACGCTGAAGGAAACGCTCGTCGTGGTGATGGGTGAGTTCGGTCGCACTCCCAAGATTAACAAAGACGCAGGACGCGATCATTGGGGACAGGCTGCCTCCATGCTCTTCGCCGGTGCCGGAGTGCAAGGCGGCCACGTCCTCGGTGCCACCGACAAGAACGGTGCCTTCGTCACCGATCGCCCCGTGCGACCTGCCGATGTGTGCTGGACGGTTTATGATGCTCTGGGCATCGATCCGGATAAGACCATTATCACACCGGAAGGGCGGCCTACCCTGATTCTCGACGAAGGCAGCGTCGTCAAGGAACTCTATGGTTGAGCCAGAGAACACCGCTGACAATTCACGTCTCTGGAGCACCGGGAAGACTCTTGTGTGCCTCTGTGCCGCGGCTCTTTTGTCGGTGCAAGGCCTGGCTGAGGGCCCGAAACCGGAGCCCAAAAAGCCGACCTCTCCGACCATCGCCATGGTGCTGCCGCTCGGAGTGGAAACGGGCTCCAGGCAGAAGCTGACCTTGCGCGGCTTGAACGTGACCAATGCCACGGCCGTCCGACTGACAGGCCTGACTCCGGCCC
>SXXZ01000166.1 GCA_005789375.1 Verrucomicrobiales bacterium
GTGAGGTTTCCGAGGCCTCGTTCGAGCTTTCGGATGGCGGGAAGAGAGATACCGGCGGTGGTGGCCACCGAGGCTTGGGTGAGACGGGTTCGCTTACGGAGTTTCCGGAACTCCACTCCGAGACAATTTTGGAACAGTTTATTTACCAAAGTACTGGAGAACGATTTCCAGAAAGGAATCGTTTCTTTACCATTTTTGCACGGGAAAACTTCGCTTCCAGATGAAGGTGACGCGCCGTTGCTCAACGCTTAGAGGATGGCAAATCCCGACCAAGCGTAATATTTTGTGGCGCAATAAATATTGGGGGGAGATAGTTCAAACGCTCCCACAAGAACCAATCTATCCATTTCTATGGCAGCAGCACCTGAAGTCGAAGCAGTGGCAATCATCCTCATGAACGCCGTGGTGGCCGCTATCGATGATTTTGAATCAGACCAATCCTTTCAACAGCATTAATATGAAGTTAAACCCAGAAAAGCTTTTCCGGCAAATCAGCACTGTTCTCGCGTTCGCCAGCGCCCTTCACGGACTGGGTGCTGACCCGATCGCATCGCCCCCGCTGCTGCTTCGTCAGCCGACGGCCAGCAGGGACCAAATTGTTTTCGTTTTTGCCGGGGACCTTTGGCGGGTAGCCCGGTCGGGTGGGGATGCAGTGCGACTTACATCGCACCCTGGGCGGGAGCAGCATCCTCACTTTTCCCCGGATGGTTCGCTGGTGGCGTTTAGTGGGGAATATGATGGGAATACGGATGTTTATGTCGTACCAGCGACCGGGGGAAATCCGGTGCGATTAACCTCGCATCCCGGGCAGGACTGGGTTTGTGGGTGGTCGCCCGACGGGAAGCGGGTTTTATTTTCATCGCTTCGGGACAGCGCGAACGACAGCGCCCGACTTTTTACCGTTCCGGTGGGTGGGGGGCCGGCGGCGGAGATTCCGCTACCTCGGGCTAAGGAAGGTGCTTTTTCTCCCGACGGGACTCATCTGGCGTATGTGCCGGTCCGGCAGTGGCAGGCGGCGTGGAAGAGGTACCGTGGAGGCCAGACGCGACCGATCTGGATTGCGACACTGGAGGATTCGTCGATTAAAAAAGTCCCGAGGGAAAACTCGAATGACTTCAATCCGATGTGGCTGAGTAACACAGTCTATTTTCTTTCGGATCGGAGTGGGCCGGTCAGTTTGTTTGCCTACGACTCGAAACAGGGGAGTGTAAGGCAGGTGGTGAAGAACGAAGGGCTTGACCTAAAGTCAGCATCGGCAGGTCCGGATGTCATTGTTTACGAGCAGCTTGGCTCCATTCACTTGTTCGACCATAAGTCGGGAGCCGAGCATCCGGTCGCGATTCGTGTGGTGGGCGATTTCTCAGAGGTGCGTCCCCACTACAAGAAGCTCGAGGGAAAACAACTGACCGAAGGGCGACTTTCGACAACCGGCCAGCGGGTGGTGTTTGAGGTGCGGGGGGACATTGTCACGGTACCGGCGGAGAAGGGAGATGTGCGGAATCTGACACAGACCTCAGAGATCGCAGAGCGCGACCCGGCATGGTCACCAGACGGAAAATCAGTAGCCTATTTTTCCGATGAATCAGGAGAGTATCGGCTTCATGTGAGAGGGCAAGAAGGTCTGGGCGAGGTAAAGAAGTATCCCCTTGGAGAATCTCCCTCGTTTTTCTATGTGCCGACATGGTCCCCGGATGGAAAGCGGATAGCCTACAGCGATAAGCACGGGAGCTACTGGATTTTGACGTTGACGAACGGGACATCGTTGAAGATCGACTCGTCCGTTTACGGAAGGTCGAATCCTACGTCACTCACCTGGTCACCCGACAGCCGCTGGCTGGCGTATACCCGTGATCTTTCGAACACCTTTCACGCAGTATTCCTTTACTCTGTCAACGAGCGCAAATCGACGCAACTGACGGATGGATTGGGCGATGCGGCGTTTCCGGTGTTCGCCGACAGCGGGCAATATCTTTATTTTGCGACCAGCACGGATATCGGTCCGCGGGGAGTGAGAGGAGATCTATCAGGGATGAACCGGCCGGTGACGCGGAGTGTGTATCTGGCGGTTTTGGACAGATTGGCGCCATCTCCGCTGGCGGCGGAAAGCGATGAGGAAAAGGGAGAGGTAAAAAAGGAGCTGGAGGTCAAAAAACCGGGCGAAAAAGAGGGAGATAAGAAAGCGGCGGATACAGCCAAAGTGGAGGTAGGAAAGAAGGACGACACGGACGTTGGGGAAAAGACGAATTCCTCATTAATGGTCAAAGTAGATTTTGAGAATTTCAGCCAACGCATTGTCGCACTTCCGCTGCCTGCCAAAAACTACCTGGGACTGGTAGCCGGGAAGTCTAATGTAGTTTTCGCGCTGGAGGGACCGACGATCGACGGTAATTCTGAAGAACCAACACTTGTGACCGTCCAGCGATTTGATCTGGCGAAGCGAAAGACGGAAAAGTTCCTGGATGGCATCCGGGGCTTCACGGTTTCCGGGAATCGGGAAAAGGTGCTCTACCGGAAGGGGGAATCGTGGTTCATCGCCGGGCCGGAGTCGGCACCGAAGGAGGGGGACGGGGCGATCAAGCTTGGAGATTATCAGCTTTTGGTAGATCCGCGGGCGGAATGGCGGCAAATGTATCGAGAGACATGGAGGATCGAACGCGACTTCCTCTACGATCCAGGTCTGCACGGTTTAGACCTTCGGGCGACTATGGCGCGGTATGAGCCCTACCTTGCAGGGTTGGCGAGTCGGGATGATCTAAATTATCTTTTTGAGGAAATGCTGGGGGAAATCACGATTGGCCATATGTTCGTGAACGGAGGTGATTCGCCGCAAATCAATAAGGTGAACGTGGGTTTGCTCGGGGCGAATTTTTCAGTGGAAAATGGGCGACATCGAATTGTTCGGATTTTTGACGGAGAGAATTGGAATCCGGATCTTCGGGCGCCGTTGACTGAGCCAGGTGTGAATGTGGTAGAGGGAGATTACCTGCTGGCGGTGGACGGGCGTGACCTTCCCGGCAGCGCGGAACTGTATTCGTTTTTCCAGAACACCGCGGATCGAATCGCCGTTTTGCGGGTTGGGCCGAATGTGGATGGAACGGCGGCGCGTGACGTGAAGGTGAAGCCGGTGGGGAACGAGAAGGGGCTTCGGAACCGGGCGTGGGTAGAGGACAACCGGAGGACCGTAAGCCGGTTGAGCCAGGGGCGGATTGGGTATCTCCACCTTCCGGATACGGCTTCGGGTGGGTATACCAGCTTTACGCGGTACTATTTTGCGCAACAGGACAAGCAGGGGTTCATCGTGGACGAACGATATAACCATGGGGGTTTGCTGGCGGATTATATTGTGGATCATCTCCGACGTCCGGTGATGAATTACTCGGTTAATCGGGATGGCCGGGAGCAGTCGTTCCCCTTTGGAGCGCATCCGGGGCCAAAGGTGATGTTGATCAATGAGTGTGCGGGATCGGGTGGGGACGCATTACCGTGGTATTTTCGAAAGGCAAAAATCGGCCCCCTAGTGGGCAAGCGGACGTGGGGCGGGTTGGTCGGGATTGGGGGGTATCCGACACTGCTGGACGGCGGAAAAGTCATGGCGCCGCACTGGGCAATTTACGGGACGGAAGGCCAGTGGGAGGTTGAAAACGTGGGAATTGCGCCTGACTTTGATGTGGATCTGGATCCGAAGGCCTGGCGGGCCGGGCATGATACCCAGTTGGAGAAAGGGGTGGAACTGGCACTGGAGGCGTTGTCGAAGAATCCGCCACAGGCGCATCCTCATCCGCCGTACCCGAACTATCATCGGAAATAAAGCGTCCGGGCCTCAGCGGTGAACCGCTCAGCGAAGCCCGGGTTGGCGTTGCGCTCGGGAGCCAGAATCTTGGGGCCACCATTCGGCCCAGGGCCTTCTGCCGGGCTTTGTACACCACGCCCATGCCGCCGCGGCCGAGGCACTCAAGGATTTCCAACTGGGGAAAGTGCGGAGCCAGGGCCGCCGGACTGAGCGGTTCGGAGGGCGTTTGGGCTGTCTCGCCCGGTTGCGTCGGGGCCATCGCCGCCGAGAAGAGGCATCGGGGGCAAGGATTCTGCGAAGCGGCCGGGTCAAGAGCCGATCCGCATCGCGGACAGTGGCTGGCCGAAGGAGTCGAGAGGCTCATGCTTCGGTTTCCTGCCGTGGAACGGGCGAAGGGTTACCGGGATTAACCGATTTTTTTAGGGCCGCAAACAGCGCCTGGAGCTCCGATTCAATTCCCTCGGGATGCTCCAGGGTGGCAGCGATCTCGGCCCGCAGCCGGTGACGGAATCGCCGCCTTGAGAGCCGTTTCGTTCATCCCGTTGCGCCGGGCCAGGTCCTTCTGGTCGCCGTGGCCTGCATCTCCGGTGAGCCAGGGCTTGGCCTCTTCAAAGAATTCGCCGCGCCCCTCGTGGATGCATTCCTGCTGCAGAGACTCCATCGCCCGCCGATGCACCGTCTCGCCTCCTGTATCCGGGATGCTGCAGGACTGGACTGATGGGCGACCCCATCGCTTGTCCCTGCGGAGAGACAGGGGTCTGCACCCGGTCCCGATTCGGATGGTCAGCCGCCCGATGATCAGGCAGACATCATGCCCATGATCCCGATGCAACAGCACCTCGCGCTGAACCGTGCCGTGTTCAGAAACCCATGCGTGATCCGTGGCACGATCGCATTTCTTCGCCGCCTCTTCTTCGCGTTCGCCGTGTCGGCCTGCGCCCGCGAAGCGGATCTCCGGGTGGTGCATGGCTGGCCCCGATTGCCGGATGGGGAGGTCCTGGGCCAGGTGGCTGGAATTGGCTGTGACTCGCGCGGCGGGGTCTTTGTGTTTCATCGCGGTAATCGCCCCTGGCTGGATGATCCTGTTAAGGCCGGATCGATCGCGGAGGCGTGCGTGTGGGTATTGGACGCCCGGACGGGCCGGTTGGTTGACCGATGGGGCGCGGGGACCTTTGTCCTCCCGCACGGTCTCTTCGTGGACCATCGTGACCATGTCTGGCTAACCGACGTGGGACGTCATCAGGTGTTTGAGTACAGGCGCGACGGTACTCTCCTCCGCGCATGGGGGGTCCGCGGCACCGGGGGCAACGACGAGACGCACTTTAACAAGCCCACAGACATCGCAGTATCGCCGGATGGATCGTTCTATGTCAGCGACGGATATGTGAACAGCCGCGTGGTCAAGTTCTCCGCTGAGGGAAAATTCCAGCTCCAATGGGGCGCCAAGGGGACGAGGCCCGGACAGTTTGACGTGCCGCACGGCATTACTCTCGACCAATCCGGACGGGTTTATGTCGCCGACCGCGAGAATGACCGGATCCAGGTTTTCAGCGCCGAGGGGCGATTCCTGGCGCAATGGAAGGACCCGGCGATGGGTCGTCCGTATGGCGTGCGCATTGGAAAGGACCAACGACTGTATGTCGCGGACGGGGGTGAACAGCCGCCGGCCCCACCCGATCGTTCGGGCCTAGCCGTGCTGAGCCTCGAGGGCAAGGTGGTGGCGAAGTTTGGCCGATGGGGAAACTACGATGGCCAGTTCATGATGGCGCATGACGTCGCACTTTCGTCCGAAGGCGACATCTATGTCGGCGACATTGGCGGCCGACGCGTCCAAAAATTCCGGTGGACGAACGGTCGTTCGCCCTGGGTTTTGCACCCAGCAGCGGCAGAAGCTGGCTCGGGACTGGGGGGATCTTTCGAACTCACGAGGACGATGCCGTCTTCCTTTCGGATTCCCAGTCCGGTGAATCGAGGCAGCCTTCGGTAATGCACGCCTATTCGTTGGATGACGAAACTGTCCCGGATTCGTCCGGCAATCCAGCCTGTCCATCGGGTCCAAAACCTTGGTGCTTTTGATGTTGTCTTGGAGGGTCGTCCAAGCATCGTTCCTCCGATGACTTGGATCCTCCCAAGCCCGCGAGTTCTGACAACGGGCTTGGCCATGTTGGCCGCGTTCGCACTGCAAGCCCAACCCCTGCCCGATGCCGAGGCCATGGGTCGCTTCACCGCGGAGTTGCTCGACCGCCAGCATGTCGACACCGGCGGCCCGGGCATCGCCATCCTGGTGGCTCGAGGTGATCAGGTCTTGGTGAAGACCGCACGTGGGCTGGCCAGCCTGGAGCTTGGCGTTCCGCTGTCGACCGAACACCGTTTCCGCATCGGCTCGGTGACCAAGCAGATCGCCGCCGCCACGCTGCTGCGCCTCGTGGACGAGGGCCGTGCCCGGCTCGAAGACCCCCTCGCGCAATACCTGCCCGACTTCCCCAACGGCCGGGCCATCACCCTCGCCATGTTGCTCAACCACACGAGCGGGGTGAAAAGCTACACCGACATCGAGGGTTACATGGGCAACCCCGTGCGACGCGACCTGGACACGCCCGAACTGATCCGGGTGTTCAAGGACCTCAAGGTCGACTTCCCTCCCGGAAGCGCGTGGGCCTACAACAACTCGGCCTATGTGCTGGTGGGAGCCGTCATCGAGGCGATTACCGGAAAACCTTGGTGGCAGACACCCGGAACGTTTCCGACACCTCTGTTCTACCCCGATTCCAAGCACCTGGTGCCCGGCCATGTCTGCGGCTACACGCGGGAAGCCCAGAATCCGTGGGCACCGGCAGGACTGATCAGCATGACACAGCCCCAGGCCGCAGGCGCTCTCGTCGGCGATCTGCTGTCCCTATGGCGCTGGAACCAGTTGCTGCACGAGCAGGGCTTTCTCAAGCCTGAAACCTACCGGCGCATGACCACCCCCGAAGGCCCGGCGGTGGCATCCAAATATGGTTTCGGTCTCGTCATCGACACCCTGCGCGGCGAACGCATTGTCTCCCACAGCGGGGGAATCCACGGCTTTCATTCCCAGCTGCAGTACCTGCCCGCGAAGCGCATTTCGGTGGTTCTGCTGCGCAATGCCGACTCCGGCCCGAATCTGGGAAGCATCGGTCGCCAACTCGGGGCATTTGCCGCAGGCAAACCCTTCCCACGACCGGCAGCGGTGACCCGGGAGATCGCGCAGCTCAAGGCCTTCGAGGGCGTCTATTCACGGGGCAAAGACTTGACGACATTGCGCGTCGTCCACAACGCGCTCACCAGCCAGAAGTCCGGTGAAAGCCCGCTCGTCCTGACCCCGGTAGGAGCGTTGCACTTTATTTTCCACGACACATCGGTGCAGATCGGTCTCTTGCGCAATCCGGCCGGTGTTGTCACCGGGTTTCAGCAGTTCCCGGAAGGCGACGGCGAGGGCGTACTTTGGAATCGCAGCGCGGATCTCCCCGGCACACCGCCCTGATCGGTGTCCCATCCCACGCGCCCATTGCTCCGGACATCGCCCCAATTCGTCAGGCACCTTGGGCGGGGACACCGGGGCCATTGGTGCCGGCAAGAGCCTCAAGGACGACCTTCGCTCTCGGCTCCTGGCAGCGATCTTGGATCAGCCTCCGGACTTCTTCGAGCGACTCGTTCTTCAAGTGCTCAAGACCATGGGGTACGGCGCTGAAGATGAGGATGCGCTGAGCCATGTTGGAAAATCCGGAGATGAAGGAATCGACGGTCGAATCAATCAAGACCCGTTAGGCCTTGATCAGATCTGTGTCCAAGCCAAGCGGTACGCCGTGGATCGACCGGTCGATAGAGTGGCCATTCAGGCCTTCATCGGGTCATTGGCTGGGCACGGGGTCTCCAAAGGCATTTTCATCACCACCAGGTATTTCAACCTAAAAACGGCAGTTGAAGTGGGTGGAGGTTGAAGGAAACGGTTGGCGGGATTGGGGATGGACGTGTTTGGGGGAGGTTTGGAGGTTCACCCTGCGGGTGAGGTGGAGGCGGAGGAATCCTTGGCGGTGGACACCCATGGTCGGCGTATCCTTGTGGAGTGGGATCCTGCCTCGCCGGTGACGCCGCTGGGTCAACTTGTTTTCTTCAGTCAGTTCCTGGCAACGGGAGGCCTGTTCAGTCATTGGGTCGAGCGCTGTCCACTGCGCTTTTCCAGTCCGAACGCGCCCTCCCTGACCA
>SXXZ01000167.1 GCA_005789375.1 Verrucomicrobiales bacterium
AGTTTAGATCTGGCCGAGGCCAGCGCCTACTTTCTTGCTTTGGAGGTGTCCGCCCGCGTTCGCCGCGAGGGTCCCGACGCCGCCGATGGAGCGAGCCTCTGATCTTAGATCCGGAACCACTTCAACTGGATCGGTCGTGCTGGCTGCGCCTTCTTCCGCAAGAGCTTCGTTGTTCGCTCGTTATAGGCCTCAACCATGGGCCTTAACCATGGGCCTTCAATTGGCCCGCTCCTCACTCTCGCCTCGTTTTACGAAAGAATTCGCCACGCCATCCCTTTCCTCTCAACTGAATCGGTCCGGCGAAGAGTTTGTCTGAAAATGGGGAGGGGTTCTGCGACCCGATCCGTTCTCGAGACTTGAAGGCGAGTCATTCCGGGTTAAGACTTTCAGAGGCGGCTCACCCAAACCCGCCTCCCCTAGGTCATGACCCGTTCCATTGGACTGAATCCACCCAACCCCACCGAACTCCATCGGCACATCAACCTGAAACTGGCCGAGTTAGGCCTGACAGGCGTTCCGCTGCGCGGTGAAACTCAGGCGCTGGACTCACTGCTCGAGAGCTTCATCGCTCAGGGCCGCGAGAAGGACCGACTGCTTTCTCGTTATGCCAGTCCGGTGGATCGAAGGATTAACAACTTCATCCACGACTATTTGTCGGACACGGCCGCCCCTCAGGAATTGCCGCGGAACACCTTCGTCTTGGATCAGTATGGCTTGGCCCGGATCTTGTCTCTGCCGCCCGACAAGGACGAAGTCGCCTCGCCGAGGCTGCGCAGCTATCGGTTGCGCAACGGGATTCTTCACAATCCGAAATCGGATCGACGCACTACCTCCGGCATCTTCCATGTCACCGAGGGTGGGTTGCCCATTCCTGATGACAAGAAGGGTGTCCCTAAGACGGTTTTTGCCGACCTTCTAGCCCGCGCGCTTCATCCGCCTGAGGAACTTCTGCGACTGCCGTTCACGGCGTCTGGGGCCACGCCGGCTCCGTGTATGGTTTCTCTGCTCATTCGCCCGGTCGTCTGCCCGGAGGTTCCGGGTGTGATGCCCCTCAAGAGCATGGAGATCCGCTTCTTTGTCCCCGGATCACTGGTGGCCAACCTCGACTTCGTCGAGAGCATCTTCGGCAATGCCGGAGACCCGTTGCTCCCAGAAAATGACGCATCTCTCGATGCCGAGCATTGGAGTGGACATACCGGATGCGTGATTTTGGCTCCGCACCTCAATGGGCTCACCAAAAAAGAAGTCGGACTTCCGCATCGGGACGAGGCCAGCGAGCGTCAGCGTCGAGACGGCATGTGCTGGAGCGACCCGCAAGAGCTCTATAACGACGGAAACGCCTTCAAACTGACCGCGCGGGATGCCTCCGGGGTCATCGTGACGCTCATCTCGGATAACTACTTCGGTTACTGCAAAAAAGAGGTCAAAACCCAAATTAGTTTTGCGGCCAACCTCTTCGGAATGGTCGAGGAAGAGCACGCCGGCGGAGCCTTGGTCTTCGCTAATCACGATCTGGGCAGTGAATACGACGCCCAACAGCACCGCGCTGATTTCCCGTACAGTTTCTCGGAAGTCACCCGGTTAATTCCGGATGCACTGAACCTTCAGCCCGAAGGCCATGCCGTGGACCGGCAATTTCCCACGGTGGTCTACGTTCCGGAGAATGCCCGCTTCGAAATCGAGTCCCTGACGGTTCGATGGGATGAGGCCGGCAAAACTCAGTCAATCCGACTCCGGCGGGACCATCACTACCTCTTGCCCAGCGGATTCCGGGTGCATCTGGAGCCGCCGGCCATGGCGGCGCGGGCTTGGCGCCTAGTCGGAACCCGCCCGGAGGGAACCCTGTGTCACAAGCCCTGCACGGTCTCCGGCGGCGGCAAGAGCGAGATCTCTAAGCCCATCACCGACGCCATCCTCTTCGGTTCGGTCTTCGTCGCAGACTTGGCGCAGGATTTCGACCGAGTGGCTATCATCGTGGCTCGCGACTTTTCCCAACGGTTCCGCGATCCCACCCGCAATGGTGTGGACCAGCGGCCTGTTCTCAGTCCGAGTCGAACTCTGGGTTCTGTCATCAAGCTCCTGACGCCGGGTGAGGATTTTTCCGATGAACACAATGCCTGGATTGGTTCTGTGCCGCCGCACATCCGGGAATTGGTGCTCGTCGTGAAACGCTTTTGGCAACCCTCCTGGGGAGAGGATTGGCGCTCGCAGTTCAGCGTCGATGTCATCAACGGCACCCCCGCCAATGAGCTGCGGCTGGGGCGTAAGCGTCTGGTGACACAATTTCTTCGGGTGGGTTATGACGACGATGGAGCCTGGCGCACGTTCGGTCTCCGGAAGGATTACCTGCCGGCCTTCAAGCTTCAGATGGAGGACGACATCACGGCCAGTGTGACCGTGCCGCGAAGCCAGTTGCCAGGCCTGGACCCGCAAAGTGTTTATCCGTCGCTCAAATTTGTTCAGAACACCGAGTTTCGACTTTTCCAGCGGCCAGACGACGCCATTCATCGCGGGTATGACAAAGCGGCTGAAGCGGACTTTGCGGCGGGCGGATGTTTCTTTAGCAACTACGAACCCATCTCACGCAAGCAGGCCAGAGAGTTGGTCGATGATGCTATCGGACTGAATCAATACACTGCGCCGATGCGGGCGCTGATCGAAGCGGCCGCGGCCTCAGAGCCGGGCGATGGTTCCCCCGAATGGATCGTGGTTACGTCTCATCCTCGATTGGTGGACGGCAAACCCTCTAAGAACCCGCGGTACCTTCAGACGCGTCCCGATCTCCTCGATAACCTGGGACGTCATCTCACGACCATGTCGGCTCGATTGGCACGTCGATTGGCGACCGATCGTCCGGTGTACACGCCGGTGCATGCGGTCTTGGCTGGTCGTCGGAACAACCCGGCGGAACCTGGAGTGCGGCCGCTGGCGTGCTATGGGCCCATCCACCACATGGAGTTGCCGGAGGCATTCATGGAGTTCATCTCCAGCATGACTGGCAAATCTCCGTCGACGACCGGGGCCGGCAGCGAGGGAGCCTTGACCAAGGGGCCTTTCAACGCCCTACCGCCCATTTATGATCTCAATGCGGCCTTCGTCAGTTTAGCCGTCTCCGCTAATCCGGTTTTCTTGACGAGTGCCGGATATCTCGGGCCCAAGACCCGCGTGGATCATGATGTCAGCCTGCTCGTGCCGGAGGTCTGGTGTCGGATGGGCGTCACTGAGCGGGATCCGGCGTTCCTCATCGCCAATGGCTATCTGGAGCGCGTGTCGGATTTCACCCACGAGGGGCGGACCGTCCCGGCCAGTCGCTTGGGGTGGCGAGTCACACTGAAGTTCGTGAACGATTTCTTGGGGCGTGTTTTTAACCATCCCCATGCCGTCTTGGTTGAGAGCATGTTGCGACCTGAGCTGCAGGATGCGGCCCAATATGCCGATTCGGTGGACAACATTGCGGCGACTCACCGACGAGTGGCGCAGCATTACTTCGACGACGGTTCCATTCAACAGGCCGTTCCACCACTCCAGGCGCTTCTCCACATCATGCGTGATGGATCCAGCGAAGGACTTCGCCTCGAGGATCCGGCCTTCCGAGCGATGTTCAACCGGGAGAGTGTCCTCGAGAGTCCTTGGTACCGCGCCCGGTTGGAGATGCGGCGCGAGTTGGAAGTGCGTCACTGGAACACCATGGTCACCTACATCGATCGGTTGATCAGTCGCACGGAGTATGAGCAGGAAGCGGAGCGGCTGGGTTTACACGAACGAAGGTCCTACGCCCGTGTGATGCTGGAGCGCAGTCGCTCCGAACAGCGCGTCGGAGAACTCACCGGGACCATCGGTGCCGAACCGGCGGTTTATCGGTAACACCGATTCTTGAGGGAAGTTCGTTTCGGGTTGAGGCGGTGGCGTTGGTTCTCACGCCACTGCCTCCATCAACCGTGCTGGGCCACCAACTCTCGGGTGCTTCTGGGCGCTCGATGCTAGGCCAAGATATTCCGCACCACTTGCCCGTGGACATCGGTGAGACGGAAATCGCGGCCGGCGTTGTGGAAGGTCAGCTTCTCATGGTCGAAGCCGAGGCAGTGCAGGATGGTGGCCTGAAGGTCATGCACATGGACTGGGTTTTCAACCACGTGGAAGCCCAAGTCGTCGGTGGCCCCATGGCTCATGCCGGCCCGGATGCCACCACCGGCCATCCAAACACTGTAGGCTTGCGGGTGATGATCTCGCCCCTGGCTCCGACCCAGAGCCGGGTTGGATTCGACCATCGGAGTGCGACCAAACTCACCACCCCAGATCACCAGTGTGTCGTCCAACAATCCCCGCTGCTTCAGATCGAGCACCAACGCAGCGCTGGCCTGGTCGGTG
>SXXZ01000168.1 GCA_005789375.1 Verrucomicrobiales bacterium
AGGCGGTTAACAATGGTGCGGGACAATCGGCCATTCTCACGCTGCGTGATCAAGCGGGCCAATTGCTCCAGCCGGTTGGTCTTGGGAGCCTTGGGATCCACCGATCCCAGTTCGGGAAAGAGAAACTTCAGCGGAGCCACCTTCCCAGTGGGTTTGTCGCACAGGACCATTTCGAGAGCGCCATCGGCGTAGATGCCGGCCAATCCGTAGGCATCGCTGAGTTGCCAGTCATCGATGAACGAATCATGGCAAGAGGCGCACTTGAGGTTCACTCCCATGAACACCTGTCCAATGTTTTGAGCGGCCTGAAGCGGTGGCGTCATGGACGCATTGACCGTGCCCCGCCAGACAATGCCCTTGGTGAAGCCTTCGCTCCCGTTCACCGGATTGACCAACTCTGCCACGAACTGGTCGTACGGCTTGTTGTCGAGCAAGGCTTGATAAAGCCAGGGACTGATTTGTTTGCGACCACCATCGATGTACCCGGTTCCCGCATAGTCATTGCGAAGAAGATCGTTCCAGAAGCTTAGCCAGTGCTGGGCGTAGCGAGGTTTGTCATCAAGCAACTGCCGGACATAGGTCGCCCGCTTGTCCTTGCGGCGGTCTTTGAGAAACGCCTCCTGCACCTCCGGAGTCGGCAAGAGTCCGGTGATGTCCAACGAAACGCGTCGCAGGAACACCCGATCATCGACTGTCTTTGGTACCGCAATACCGTGCCGCGAAAAATACGACTCAATAAACCGATCCACCGGATGGGCTGCCCGTCCAGCCGGCAGTTCGGGGCGACGGGGCTTGAGGTTATTGGCCGGTGGCTGGGCAAAGGAAACCTGAGGGTCCCATTTTAGTCCCTGATCGACCCAAGCGCGCAGAATCCCCACCTGTTCGGAGGTCAATTTGGACCCCTTCTTGGGCATCGCAGAATCCGGGTCGGTTCCCGCCACAAGGTGGATGAAATAACTGTGGGCGCTGTTGCCAACCACCACCGCCGGTCCTGACTCACCGGGCTGAAGAAAGGTCTCGCGCGTGTCGAGTTTCCAATCGCCGTTGGCCTTGCCGCGACCGTGGCATTTGACGCAACTGGCCTCGAGAATGGGTTGAACGTCTTTGCGGAAATCGACCGACCGACCCACGGCCGGAGGCAGCTTCTGGATGGCCTCGAGCGTGGGTGCGGCGGCAGACACGGCCACCCACTCCCCCAGGCTCAACAAGCCGAGGAACCAACGGAATGCCATTGCAGAGAAGGGACCGGTGGAATGCACGTTAGACACTATCCGCGCGAGGTTGGAATTCGGCAAGTCCTTCGGGTGCGGGCCCTCTGCCGACAACCGCGATGGCGGGCTCAAGTTACCCACCAAAAACGCGCGGGTCACTGAGCCCGAGTGCTGCGCTCAGCCATCCAATAAATATCGGAGCGTGCCAGATTGTCGCGAGCCGGCACGTTCAACGGAAGTGTCTGCCCCTTCTTGATGGGCTGCAGGAACTGAGAGGAACGCCAGCGATGGATCTCGGAATGGCCGTCAGCGAAGGCAAAGCCCGCTGCCCCGTTGTGATACGATGCCGGAAAATCCACAACTTGCCGCGTCGAGGTGGCGTTGCCCTCCACAAAACCTGCCATATCCACCACGAAGTATCCGTCGTTGATGGAGTCTTCACGCTCATCCACGAGCACCCAAGTGTTGGAGGGCCCCGGGAGGTTGAGATCCGACTCTTTCAAATAAACCTTCCACTGCGTGCCCGAATTGCCCCAGCCCGGACCTCCCACCCAATTGTTCATGGAGACACTGCGGATGCGGGAGACGTACTTTTTCTCGCGCGTGTTGTAGGCCATCGTCATGTCGGCCGGACAATGCCAGATGCCGATAGACCCTCCGCAATACGGCCACAAGACACTCTTCTTGGTAAACGCCTCGTGGTCCCAATTGTTGGGATCCCGCTCTAGGGCCTTGGTGTTGTCCAACCAACTGCCGCCGGTCCAGTTGGGCACATCGCGTCCCGCCCCAGGAGGAGTCCAATTGGCGGCCCCGGGAAATCGGTCTGCGTTGTCGGCGGCATACAACTTCCACGCGAGCATCAACTGCTTGGTGTTGTTCATGCAGGAGATACCGGTGGCCTTGGATTTGGCCTTCGACAGGGCTGGCAGAAGCATTCCGGCCAAGATTGCTATGATGGCGATGACCACCAGCAGTTCGATCAGGGTGAATCCCGGTGATTGCCGGAGGCGCTGTGTGCGCAAGGGGAGTGTTTTCATTGGGGTTCTCATTGAAATAGTGAGGCAAGGCTCTGAAGGCAAGGTCCGCGTTGCATTCCTCCCCCAACGACCTGGTCTCCAATGTCTGTTCGCGAGGTCTGCCCCCCGAGGTCCATCCGCCTGTTCGAGCAATTCGCAGACTCGGTCACCCTAGACCGCTTCGTCACCGGTCTACCGAGATCGGATCCACCCATCCCAAAGAAGTTTCCCAGCCAGCAGCGTGACCATGGAGAGAAAGATAGGACGGATGAATCGCGCCCCTCCCTTCACTGCCACTCCGGCCCCCAGTCGCCCGCCGATCATCTGCCCCAGAGCCATCACACCACCTACCCCGAAACGCACATGACCCAGAGCGAGGAACAACCCCAGCGAGGCCAGATTGCTGGAGAGGTTCATGGCCTTTGTGTAGGCCGTTGCTGTCAGCAAATTCCAGCCCATGCCAATCAGACAAGCGATGGTCCAGAAGCTCCCGGTGCCCGGACCGAAAAATCCGTCGTAAAACCCGATGAGCAACCCGCAACCCACGGCGAACACCCAACGGGTCTCGGCAACCGCATCTTTGGAAATCCACCCACCGCCCCATCCCAAAGACCGCCATCGAAGCAACAGTCCGGTGAGAGTCGATGGCCGCGCCTCACGGCCCAGATCGGGTTTCAGCCCCAGATACAGGGCAATGGCAACCAACAGCACCGGGATCACCGGACGCAATACATGAGCATCCATCCGCGTGACGCAGGCCGCGCCCAGCAACGCGCCAGAGGCCGTGGCCACCACGCCTTGAGACACCTCACTCCACCTCAACAGTCCATGCCGCGCGTACTGGACCGTGGCCATGGTCGTGCCCATCGACGACTGAAACTTGTTGGTGCCTAGGGCGTCCTGCGGATCCATGCCCGTGGCCAGCAACATCGGCACGGTCAAGAGGCCTCCCCCGCCAGCGATGGCGTCCACCCAACCCGCCACCAACCCGGTTGCAAAGAGAGCCGGATACCATTCCCAGGAGAGTTCCATGTCCAAATCGAGCAGCGAATCACTGGGCCTGTTTTCGGCATTCTCGCACGACGAACGCCACCAGTTCCGGTGATTGAAAAAAACCCGTCCACATGTTGTGTCCCTGGCCCGCTGGGACCACCCATTCGAAGGTTCCTCCCAAGGCTTGATACCGCGATCGCACCAGGCCGGAGTTGGCCTCTAGCGGCACCAGTTTGTCTTGGTCGCCATGGATCACAAAGAGCGGTACCCGGGCTCGGGCCAAGAGCTCCAATCGATCCACCGGATTGTGTCGGGTCAATTGAGCTTCCAGATCCGCCGGTTTGAGTCCGAAAGCCGGAGCGGCATTGGTGATGCCTGGGTAACTCGCTAAATTGCAAACCGGATAAATCCCAGCGAATCCAGCCACCTTGTCGGGGTTCTCGGCTGCCCAAGACAAGGTCATCAGACCTCCACGGCTGCGACCCAACAGCATCACCTTTCGGGCAAATTTGCGGTGCGAGGTGAGTTCTTCATGGAGTGCCGAGTAGAGCACTCGCCCCGCCGCGTTGCCGTAGGATTCCCCCACGTCGATGCCAGCAACCGCAATACCCGCTTCGAGAAAGCGCTCGAACATCCACTTCTCTTCAGTTCCTGGAAGCCCCGGCAAGGTCGGAGCGTAGAGCACCCAGGGTATAGGTTTTCCGGCCGAGGGCGGAGCCAGAACAAAGGCCGTGTGTCCGCGGATGGACATCACCTCACCGGGCAGCGGCAGCACTTTTTGGGGCGGCACCGACGGCTTCGTCTCTTCGGCACGGATGGATGAACCCATCATCGCCAATAAAACCCAAACCCCAAGACTCCATCGTAGCGTTGTGATCATTGCTGTTTCTCCTGGTTGAGCTCAGTTCCTCCCGTCACGACGACCGTCGACGTGGGCGCCAACGCGGACCCGGCCAAGCGTTGCCTTTCGGCCGCCTTGGCAAAGGGCCAGTAAACCAGCATCGCCAAACCCAACGAAACAACGCCCCAAACAGCTGCCCGCCAATCACCCCCGGTCAGCAAGTAATGACCGATCACCGGCGGCGTGGTCCACGGGACATTGACGAAGGGTTTTCGAATCCAACCCCAGTCCATCAGGCAATACGTCGAGGCTGTCAGCAGCAAGGCGTTGGCCACATAAGGGATCATGAACCAGGGATTGAGCACGATGGGGATGCCGAAGAAAATGGGCTCGTTGATCTGGAAGATTTGGGTCGGCAAGGACAGTCGACTGATCTTCCGGTAGGCCGGGTCTTTGGACATCGCCAAAATCAACGCTAACCCCAGCGTGGCCCCGGTGCCGCCGACATTGACGAAGGTCGAAAAAAATCCATTGGCTGTGACATAGGGCATGGGCTGACCGCGGCCCACCGCCTCCACATTCTCGGCTAGGAATTGTAGAAAAATCGGAGCCACAAAGGCATCGAGCGTGTTGTCGCCATTAATGCCCACCGACCACAAGAGCGTCACCAGAAAGGCGTACACCAGAATGCCCGGCAGGGTGTTCAAGGCGAAGACCAACGGCTTGAAGAACGTCTGAACGCCGGCGTTAATATCCACCCCCATCACGAAGCGCAAAATCCAAAAGGCCACCACGAGGAATACGGTCGGGGTTAGCGAAATGAACGTGTCCGACACCACCTTGGGCACCGAATCCGGCAAACGGATGACCCAATTGGCATCGGTGAAGGCCTTCTGGATACGGACTGTCACTAGGGCGATGAGAATGGCCGTGAACAAGCCCTTCGATCCCAGGCCCTCCATGACCAGAGTTTGATCCTTCATCTCTAACTGGATGAGCAGGAAGACCAGCGCCGACTGGGTCGCGCTCAAGATGGCCTCTTGTTTGAGCCGCGTTCCCAGATCGTAGCCGATGGCCAGACAGACGAAGAGACCCAAGAGTCCGAAGGTGGCGGTGACGGGAATTTGCAGGAGCGGCAGGTGCGGAGCCATCCGGGCTTCCCACCCTGGGATTGGCAGATAAGCCACCACCATGAAGAGTCCGCCCAAAATGGTCAGCGGGACCACAGAAACCATCCCAGCGCGGATGGAGGCGAGATAGGTGTTCTCACTGAGCGCGGTCATCCGCGGGATCAGCCACCGGTGAAGAAAGAGGGACAGCGAGTTCATGGCACGTAGGGCTATGCGGTCTCACTTCTCACTCGAGGCATGCATGAGACCATTCAATCGGTGACCCAAATACAGGCAACCATCCGTCCCCTCCCCGACCTGGATGAGCGGCTGAAATCCCAGCTTTCGGTAAAACCCCTGAGCCGGGATGTTGGGCGAACTCACCCCAAGGTGCGCTCCCGGTGATCCGCGCTGACGCAGCAACCCCAGCACTTCCGCCATCATCGCTCGACCCAGCCCTCGCCCTTGAGCCCGTGGCAGCAAGTCGATGTGCACATGCGAGGGATATTGGTCGTAGGGCTCCGGGCAAAAATAATCCGGGTGGTGATAGACGTGGTGGATTTGCTGGACCCGGTTCCATCCGCCCGGGTCGCCGGTCGGGGCCGGATAAGCCTGGCACAACTCCGGCCGCCACTCGGCCTCATACCGAGCGTAAAACGCGTGGGAATCCATCGCCGCGAGCACGTACCCGCAAATGCCCTGGTCATCTTCGAGGATCCGCGCCAACTCCGGCTCGTAGTCCAGATAGGGCCCCACGAATACCCGGCCCAACGCCTCTGGGTCGTCGCGGTAAAACGGCTCGCCATCCTGCCCGAAATTGCCGGTCTTCAGGCAAACCGCGTAGGCACCAGCCCTGTCACCCGCTTGGGGTGAGCGCAACTGAAAAGGAAAAGGAAGGGTCGAAGTCATATCGCCGAGGCCGGTCCGGGATTCATAGAGGTCCATTCCATCGAGCCGTCTGGCAGAGGTTTCAGGAACGACTGCACGCGCACCACAAAGCCTCCACGATACGTCTTCGGCCGGTGGAAATCGGACTCGAACGGAGTGCCCTCGCGGGCCGGATCGATCTGGTGGCTCCACCAACGGTCAATAAGATCCAATTCCTCCCGCAATTCCCAGACCCGCCGGTGGAATGCGTGGAACAGGCCGCGATCCTTCAAATCCACCAACCGCGCACAAAAGTCCTTCAACCGAAGCATCCGCGCTCGAACCGCTAGGGACTCCGGACCCACCGGCGGCCGGGGCGACGACAAGCACCGGGCAATGGCATGCGCCAACGCATCGGCTTCAGGCCCCTCCTGATACGGCAGATAGAAACAATCCGCGAAGGTCACCAAATCATCGAAACTCAACGGAGCTCCCACGGTGGCGAATCGAGGCCACCAGGCCTTCAAACCCTCCAGAAACGACGCCCGGGAATCCCATACACTGTCGGCCGCGAGGTAGGCCCCGAACGAATGGATCGGCACGAAGTTCAGCGGAAATTCCGTATTGGGATTGAGCAGGATTCCCCGCACCGCTTGCTTCAACTCCAAGGGTCTTCCGGCGTACGGACCACAGAAAAAGCGGCGACCATCGTAATCGTTGGCGAAGAGATTGTCCCAAATCAGCGGAGGACGACGCAGAATCTCAGTCAACCGAGCGATCGGTTCCACATCCAGCGTCTCGGAGATGATCTCCGGACCCGTCCAAAAGATGTCGATGTCGGAGTGAAGACCCAGTCCAAGGATTTCCAAATACCCCTCGCCTCCATGACGTGCTGCAACCATCCGTGCGCAGTAGGGCGTTGGGCACACCAGAAAACGCCCCTGAGTTCGCGCTCGACTCCATGTATAAACCTCATTAACCCAGGCAGCTTGAGCCGCCGCCAGAGATTCCCAGCGAGCCAAATCTTCCGGGCGCATCGCGTCTGGGATGTCATCGAGCAAGATGCAAAAGTCGTTGACGCCGTCGTCCAGCAGCTGAGTCAGGCGACCTTGAATGGCTGCCATGTCGGCGGGATCCGAATACGTCACATCCAATCCCGGACTGCAGGCGTAAATAAGACGCAAACCGCGCTGCCGGCATCCGGCCACCGCCTCCCGAACCTCCATCAAACCGGATTCATCGTACGACTGCCGCCAGATGGCTCGCTGATGCAAATCATCCTTGGGACCATAGAAATAGGTGTTCAAGCCGCTGCGAACCATCCAATCCCAAAGTTGGTGTCGCTCGGACGGGGTCCACGGCGGGCCGTAGAAACCCTCGATCACGCCGGATAGCAACTGGGGTTCGGAGGAGTCAGTCATCGGATCAGTGGAGCGCTAAGCCGATCAAGCGCCGAGGCCGCCAAACCGGTCAAGCCTGTCCCCAAGGAATCCCGTCATTGGACCTGTCACGGTTCCATTTTCTCCCAAGGAGCCTGTCCCTCCCCTCGGTCTATGCCCCGTCCCCGCTGCCTAGGCCCGCCCCCATCTCCACCACATCGACCCGCCCTGCCGCACTGCTTTGTCCATATTGAACCTGTCACTCTATACGATTCCCGGCCCGACCCGCTCCCACTGCACCGCATTGTAAATATTGAACCTGTCACTCTATACGACTGCCATCAGGCCCGACCCCGTCTCCGACGCATTTACACGCACTGCCGCACTGCTTTGTAAATATTGAACCTGTCACTCTATTGGGGTCCCCGCTACGGAAGCTCAGTCTGCGGTTCCTGGCAGGCTGAACTTCAGGCTGACGAGGTCGTCCAGCGAATCCTTGATTGAATGGATCGAGATTCTACCATCCCCCTCTCATGAAACTGACCGTTCGTGGCGAATACGCCTTGCGCGCCCTAACCCACCTTGGGGTGCGCCATTCGCCTAAGGTCATCCAGATTTCGATGATCTCGGCAGCGGAAAACATTCCGAAACGTTTCCTCGAGCAAATTCTTAACGACCTCCGGACGGGTGGGTTCGTCGAAAGCCGTCGCGGAGTCGCCGGAGGATACCGTCTGGCCAAGCCGCCGGAGAAGATCGTCATCGCCGGAGTAATCCGACACATCGAAGGGGCGTTAGCCCCGATTGGCTGTGTTTCAGAAAACTACTACGAGAAATGCAACTGCCCCGATGAGGCCCGCTGCGCCTTGCGCTCGATCATGAAGGAGGTTCGGGACTCCATCGCTCACCTCCTCGAAAAGACGACTCTCGCCGATCTGGTTGCCCGTGCTGAGAAACTCAGATCCATCGATCCCGCTGATGCTGACTTTGTAATCTAAGCTTTATTATTCGCGAGGGCCCGTACTCTCAGCGACCTTCTCAGCGACCTAGTGGGCGGAAAAGACGGCATAAGCAACGCCGATCCTACGGAGCGCCCCGTCTTCCCTCAAACCTCGGGGAAGCCTTGAGCAAATCCTTATTTATTACCGGTTCATCACGAATTGTCTTCACGGTGGAGGTTCCAATGACCCACCGGGAATTTAGAGAGATTCACCTGCGAAAATTTTACCCGAAGGCATCCATTATTGTGAGACAACTGAGACAGTTTAATTGCGTCACAGTGACACAGTGTCGCATCCTGTTCCCCATTCCGGCCGGATTTATTTGAAACCACCGCTTCGACAATCGCCAAAAACAGGTGTTTTTTGAGTTTTTAATCAATTTTTTGTTCTTTCTGCCGCTCGTTGAGATCGGCATCCGCCTTGCAGAAGGCAGGGAACAACAGAGGCAGTAAAACGGAAACCGACTATGGCAAAAGTTCTTGGAATCGATCTCGGCACTACCAACTCCTGCATGGCCGTCATGGAAGGCGGGGAGCCCTTGGTGCTAGAGAACTCGGAGGGCAAGCGAACAACACCCTCAGTGGTCGCCTTCGCCAAGAACGGAGAGCGTCTGGTGGGTGAAGCGGCCAAGCGGCAAGCCGTGACCAACCCCCGGAACACCGTCTACTCGGTCAAACGATTCATTGGCCGAAAGTTCGACGAGGTCCAGGAAGAGCTCAAGCGAGTCCCCTATAAGGTCGTCCGCGCTGCTAACGGCGACGCCCACATTGAAGTCGAGGTCGAGGGCAAACCCAAGGCCTTCAGCCCTCCAGAGATCAGCGCAATGATCTTGGCCAAGCTGAAGTCCGATGCCGAAGTTCGCTTGGGCGAGACCATCACCCAAGCCGTGATCACGGTGCCTGCCTACTTCAACGACACTCAGCGTCAGGCCACCAAAGATGCCGGTAAGATTGCGGGCTTGGAAGTCCTCCGGATCATCAACGAACCCACGGCAGCTTCGTTGGCCTACGGTCTTGATAAGAAGAAAGACGAAAAGATCGCCGTCTATGACCTTGGCGGCGGC
>SXXZ01000169.1 GCA_005789375.1 Verrucomicrobiales bacterium
AATTCAGGAACCAGATCGCGACCGGTCCAGTGACGATGGCTCTCCAACGCGAGGTCGAGTCGCGTCCGAATTTCAAGGGATAGCCACGGATCCATGGGGCGAGAGGAAAGGGCAGACGCGCCGTCGGGGTCGATCACCGATTCGCTTCAAGGTCTCAAGACTTAAGGTTTGGCCGTGGCGCGCAGGTCTAGGCAGACCAGTCGGTCTTCGCTGCGTAGGTACAGGAGGCCGCCTGAAAGGACGGGTCCGGCCCAGCAGGGGTAATGCAACGAGGGGACCTGCCAGCGTCCGAGTTCCTCACAACGTCCCGGGTTTGGCTGGAAGAGTCCGAGCAAGCCGCCTTCGCCCAGAGCCAGGAGTCGGCCCTCGGCCAGAATGAAGGAGCCGCGGCCAAAGACCGGGGGCTGTTCGGCACTGTGGGGTGGCCAGCGTTCGCTGCGTTCCCAGGCCATCGTGCCGGTCTCGTACTCCACACAGCGCAAGACGGCGTCGGGCTCATTGCGTCCACTGAAGCCATAGAGATGAGCCCCGACTCGGATGGGTTGACTCCAGTGCATCTCCAATCCCAGGCCGGACCAGATCTCGGTGAAGTTCGTGGCCCCGGGGCTTCCGCGCAGCAGCACCGACCCGGAACGGTAATAGGCGCTGGAGATGAGTACATCGTTCCCGATCACCAAGGGGGTCATGGCATTGACGGAATCATCGGCTCGAGCGCGGAACCAGCGGCTGAAGAGTACTTGGCCGTCGTTGGGATCGAGCACCGTGAGTCCTTGGCGGGTGAGGGCGTGAACGACACGTCGTCCGTGAATTTCTGAGGCGATCAGGGAGGCGTAGCTGGCGGTCTTCTCCCAGCGCCGCCACTGAACGGTTCGCTCACCGGGCCACCCGAGCATGGGTTGGCCAGTCCAATTCTTCTCGCCCACCGATTCCCAGAGCGTTTTCCCTGTCTTCGGATCGACCGCGATCACCGTGGCGTTGGTTTGTCCGCCTACCATGACCAGCAGCTTCCCGCCTTCCATCAACGGGGTGCTGCCGACACCGAAGAAAGCCCCGGGAATTTCGAATTCCGCGGCCGTGTTGCGTTGCCAGAGCTGTTTACCTGTCTCGGCCTCGAGGCAGCTCAAAAGCCCTTCAGCCCCAAAAGTGTACACCCGGTTGTCATGAAGGAGAGGTGTGCAACGAGGTCCGTTGTTGTAGCCATAGGGGTCCCTGTACGCGCTGGGTTGCGTGTGCTTCCAAATCGGGGTGCCCGTTTGGGCGTCCCAGGCCTCGGTGAGTTCTTGGTTTCCCTGGCGGTGAAAGAGAAAGAGTCGACCCTGCGCGATGGATGGCGCCGCATATCCGGTGCCGATGGCCTTGTCCCAGCGCACGGGCGGTCCATTGCTGGGAATGCGGGGCAGGAGGCCGCTCTCGGAGCTGGTAGCATTGAGCCGTGGCCCTAGGAGGCGGGGCCAGTCTTCTGCCAGGAGTGGGCTAACCCACAGGCACAACGCGAGGACGAGTCGGTGAAGCACACCGTGTTGATGGACGATGGATAGAGATTGGCAAGCCCTCGATCGCGGGGTTTGTCGCGGTTCAAGCGACGAAGGGGGCTGATTCACACCGTGCAGACCGACTTCAGAAACTCGAGGGCCCGAACTTCGGACCACAAATCGCACTGGGATCCCCAGCGGTCCATGAACCCAACGTGACCGCCGTGCTTTGGAACCTCCAAATGAACCCAAGGACTTTGGCTGGCGAATTCGTGCGGGAAACAGCTGGGGGCCAGGAACGGGTCGTCCGCCGCATTCAGGATGAGGGCGGGCACTCGGATCGACGGCAGGAAGGCGTTGGCCGAGCAGGCTTGCCAGTAGGCCTCCGCATGGGTGAACCCGTGGAGAGGTGCGGTGAAGGTGTCGTCGATCTGGCGAAAAGTTCGCTGGCAGCGGGGGTTAATCTCCGGGATCAGCCCCGGAAACAGGGCTTTTTTAAGGGTCCATTTGCGCAGGATATCCCTCTGGAATCGGGACATGTAGGGCCAGGCTCGGAGGGTCTCCATCGCGGCCGAGGCCGCCGCCAAGTCGCACGGGGTAGAAAGGGCAACCCCGGCGGCCACAGGCACCCTTGAGGCGTGGCGTTCGCCCAAGTATTTGAGCGTCATATTACCCCCGAGGCTGAATCCAGCGAGCGCCAGGACCTCGAATCGACCGGTCTGTGCCGCGTGGCTCACGACCGCAGCGAGGTCTTCGGAAGCCCCACTGTGGTAAAATCGCGGCAGGCGGTTGAGTTCTCCGGAGCAGCCTCGGAAGTTCCAGGCCAGCACCGACCAATTTCGGCGGGCCGCAGCCCGTGCTAGGCCGGCGACGTACGGCCGGCGGGAGTTTCCTTCCAGGCCGTGGGAAAGGATGAGTAATCGGCCTTGCCCAGGATTGAGCCAATCCAAATCAAGAAAATCCCCATCCACTAATTCCAACCGTTCCCGAGACCAGGGCAGGGGAGGTATGTGTCGCGCGATGGCCGGAAGTAGGGTTTGCAGGTGGGGGTTTCCCAGCCCTATTAGGGGTCGAAATGTTGATTGGGCCACCAGCGGCATGGGCTTCACCCTCTCCCTGGAGTGGCTGGGAATGCATCCTGAAAGTGAGGGTAAACAAGGAGGGTGCAGGGCAGGGAATACGATTTCTCTGAAAAATCCGATTTGCATCTCTCACGCCTCCCGCTACAACCACTGGCTCGCTGGTGACGGTCGGTCCATTCGAGGGGCCTTCATCGTCCTAAGCGGAACATTCGATTTTATGTCGCAGCACAACAGCCTACGCGCCTCCGGGACCACCGGGGCCAAACGTAATGTCCTCAAGCGCTTCGAGCGCGTCGCCATACTCAAGGGCCGTTCCCAATGGAAGGAAGGCGATCGCGTGACCGGTCTGCGCAAGACTCGTCCGCCCGAGTAATCGTGCGGACTGCCCGGTCGGAAAAGCTCTGCGTCTCCAACGCAGACTCCGATTTGCCGGGCTAACGTCCAGAATTACGGACTCAAACTCCAATGACGCCGATTGTGGGTGATTCAGGTAACCCGCAGTCGGCGTCGCGATTTTCCCCCATCCCATGTCCACTGTCCGACTTCAGAAGTTTCTTGCAGATGCCGGTGTCGCCTCGCGGCGTGCCTCTGAAAAATTAATTCTCCGCGGGGTGGTGACGGTCAACGGGCGTGTGGTGACCGAGTTGGGGTCCAAGGTGGACCCGCTTCACGACGCGGTCTCGGTGGAAGGGGCGCCGGTGCGGACCCGCAAGAAGTTCTACATCGCGCTGAACAAGCCGCCCGGCTTCATTTGTACCCGGATCGATCCGGAAACACGCCGTGTCGTCTCCCACCTTCTGCCGGCCGAGTGGTCTAACTTGTTCACTGTGGGGCGTTTGGACCGAGATAGTCAGGGGCTGATCTTCCTCACCAACGACGGTGACTTCTCGCTGAAACTTACCCACCCGCGGTACGGCGTGCACAAAAAGTATGTGGCAGTCGTCGAGGGACGATTGGAATCCTCGCAATTGAACCGCTTCACTCAGGGAGTTGAGCACGAGGGTGAAATGCTGAAGGCCGAACGTATTCGATTGGTCGATGCCAACAACTCCCACAGCGTTGTTGAGTTGGAGTTGGCTCAAGGCAGGAATCGAGAAATTCGCCGTCTCTTCGAGGTCTTGG
>SXXZ01000170.1 GCA_005789375.1 Verrucomicrobiales bacterium
AGTTCCTCAGCAATTCGCCGGGAGATGGACTGTGCCGCCACCCGCCGGGGCTGCGTACAACCGATCATCGCCCGTGCGCCCAGGCCGGCTTCCAGGCACATTTTGGGGATTTGAGTCGTTTTGCCCGACCCCGTTTCACCGGCGATGACTACCACTTGATGAGCCCGAATCGCGGCCACGATATCCTCCCGGCGGGCGGAGATAGGCAGCCCCGGCGGGTACTCCGGGCGCGGCATGGTCTGCGCTCGATACTCTCGGCGTTCGATGGAAGTGCGAGCCTGCTCCAGAAGACGATCCAGCGGATGAGCCCCCTCGCCCACGGGCCGACCCTCCCTCACCCACCGGGCCGCGCGCGCTCCCAGTCGAACCCAGTCCGAGAGCATACAGCACGGCAACAGTTGCCGGAGTTCATCAATGCGCGGGTCGGTCATGCGGTCGGGGCGCAGAGCATGCGAGAAGCCCGGCGCGAGGCAACGCCGAGGATGGCCGGAAATCGGGACAGGCCTAAACGCAGGACAACCAGTATATCTCCCTGGAAGAGAGCGTCGAGAGACTGAGGCCCGTCCCTCCTCAGACTAAGAACCTCGGGCGAGGGTCCACGGTTGATGTGAAGGGTGGGAGCAGTTCAGGCTAGAGGCGCGACGATGAGCCAACCCCTACTTTCTTCCCGCCCCCCTTCCAACACCCGAGCGTTGGCCGCAGCCGTGGCGGCGGCCCGCGAGGCTGGGGAATTGATGAAAAAAAACCTGCGCCGTGCCAAGCAGGTCAATGAGTCGCATCAACACGACATCAAGCTCGAGCTCGATGTGCAGTGCCAAAAACTCATCACCCGAGCACTGGCCACTGTCTTTCCGTCCATCCCCGTCTTGGGTGAAGAGGGGATCGACGCGGCCAGCGAAAAGGCGATTGCACGCTGGGTCGTAGACCCCATCGACGGCACCGTGAATTTCGCCTACGGAATCCCCCATGCCGCTGTGAGCATCGCCCTGGAAGTGCGCACCGAAGACGGTTTCAAGAGCGAGGTCGGCGTGGTGTACGACCCCTTCATGAACGATTTATGGACGGCGATCCGTGGCAAGCCTGCCCGACTCAATAGCCGCATCACTCGGGTGAGCACCCGCGCTCGGTTGGATGAATCCATTGTCTCACTCGGATTCGCCAAGAACCAAGACAGCCTCGAGGCGGCCCAGGCCGACTTTTTAGAACTCACCCACCGCGTGCGCAAACTCCGCATCATGGGTTCGGCAGCACTGGCCCTGACTTATGTCGCCTGCGGCCGCTTTGACGCCTATGTCGAGGCCGGGGTCCGCCTCTGGGACATCGCGGCCGGCGGCCTGATCGTCGAATGCGCCGGCGGATCTTTTGTCACACACTCCCTGCCGGGTGAACACCGCTACGGCCTCATCGCCAGCAACGGGCTCATCCACGACCAAATTCCGCACGCGCGGACGTCGACAGCGAAATCAAAGTCGCCGAGCCCCAAGGGCGAATCGAAGGTCCGGACCCGTTCCCAATCACGCTCACAGTCCTAATCAAACCCAGTCGTAATTGAAGCTGATGCTTATACGCTCGGACTTCAGGGGATTGGAGGGAACCTCGTGGCGCAGCCAGCTCTCAAAGAGCGTCACATTGCCCGCGGTGGCCGGATAGGTGACATGGCGGCGAGACTGCGGCCCGCCCTCCGTCGACACAGGAGGGGACGCCATGAAGCGGCTCATCCGGGGGTCTTCAAATTTCAGCCCAGCGCAACCGCGGGGCGTCGCTACATAATAGGTGCCACTGACGACGGAATTGGGATGGAGGTGCAAACTGTGGGTCACCCCCCGAGGCATAATGTTAATCCAGCAGTCGGACATCCGCAGCCCCCGGCCACCGAGGTCCCATTCCAGAGACTTCGCATAAGCCCGCACATGCCGGTCGATCAGACGCTCTAGTTCAGTGAACGTGGAGGAAATGGTGTGCAGCCGATCAATGGTGCCATAAGAGGTATACCCTCCGGGGTAATTCTTTTTGGACCACTTGCGTCCGGCCTCATCGAAATCGCGGAACTGATGACACTCCTGCAGCAGCTCACGATTAAACACCGTCCCATTGGGCCGCAATCGCGCGCTGTAAATGAACGTAGGAAACCAAGCTTCGATCCGTTTCACGGAGGAAAGACTGCCTCAGAGCAGACGGACGATGAAACCTTTTCAGCCGCGCTGACGTCGGACAAAGTAACTCTTAAACGATGTGGCGTCCTCCGACTATTTTGCTGGCATTGCTTTTGTACTCCTTGGGAACAAACGCGCGAATTTCGGCGTCTCCCGCGGCAAGCAAGGAGGCATTGGTCGCTTCTAGGGTGACCACCACGGCCACCGAGACAAACGGTGCTCCGAAGGGTGATCACTGGGCCTTCGCGCCGGTCAGCGATCCGAAATCGCCCCGCGTCCGAGACACCTCCTGGCCGATGAACCCGGTCGATTCGTTCATCCTAGCAAGGCTCGAGGCAGCCGGATTGAAGCCGGTCCACGCGGCCTCTCCCTGGGAGTGGCTGAGGCGGGCCAGCTTCGACCTCACCGGATTACCACCTACCCCGGAGCAGGTGAACGCCTTCCAACCGGACGACACAGGCACGGTGCCTGAATCGCGCTACGCCGCGCAGGTCGACGAATGGCTCTCGAGTTCGGCCTTCGGCCAACGGTGGGCTCGTCATTGGCTCGATGTCGCCCGGTTCGCCGAAAGCGCTGGCAAAGAACGGAACCACCCCTTCCCCGAGGCCTGGAGGTATCGTGACTGGGTCGTCGACGCGTTCAACGCCGACAAGCCGTATGCGGAGTTCGTCCGGGAGCAAATCGCCGGTGACCTGCTGGCCACAACGGCCCCGCCGGAACAGCGCGACGCCCTAATTATCGCCACCGGTTTCTTGGCCATCGGCACCAAGGGCCTCAATGAAAACCGCCGGGAACAATTCCTGGCCGACCTGGTCGACGAGCAAATCGACACCACCACCCGAGCTATTCTGGGTGTCACCGTCGCTTGCGCCCGTTGCCATGACCACAAGTCCGACCCCATTTCGCAGCGTGATTACTACGCCTTGGCCGGGATCTTCCGCAGCACCGAGACTTGCTACGGCACCACCGGCGACGCGGCCCGCAACCGGCAACCCTCGAAACTCATTCCTCTGGAACGCTCCCCGCGCGCCGAGTTAGCCCAGGAACCCCAACGGGCGACTCCGGCTCGAAGACGTCCGCGCGAGCGCGAGGCCAAACCCCAGGGTCTCCCCGACAACCGAGCCACCAACGCCCTGGCCATGGGGGTCCGCGAGGGGCGGGTGGAAGACGCCTTTCTCCTCGTCCGCGGCGAGGTAACCCAACGCTCCGGCCGGGTACCCCGGAAACTAATCCCACTGCTGGGACTCTCCTCGATGGACCCCATTCCGGCCTTTGAGAGCGGCCGCCGCGAATTGGCCGCATGGTTAACCCACCCCAACAACCCACTGACCGCTCGCGTTGCCGTCAACCGCATCTGGCTTCACCTGTTCGGGCGGGGCTTGGTGGCCAGCGCCGACGATTTCGGTCTCGGTGGACACAAACCCACTCACCCAGAATTACTCGATCATCTGGCGCGTCGATTTCAGGCGGGGGGCGGGTCCACCAAATCCCTCATCCGCGAATTGGTCCTCAGCCGCACCTATCGGCTCTCGTCCGAGGCCGATCCCGAATGCCAGGCGATCGATCCCGACAATGAGCTCCTGTGGCGGGCTAGGCCGAAGCGCCTCGATGCCGAATCTATCCGCGATACCGTGCTTAGCGCCGCCGGAACCCTGGATACTCGACCGCTCCGCGGGTCGCTGGTCGCCCAGATGGGCAACCCTCAAGACGGAGCCCGCCCGTTGGGAGGTCGGTACTTGGTTGAACGGGCCGGCGAGAGAATGAATTATCGCAGTTTGTACCTGCCAGTGATTCGCGATGCCGTGGCTGATGTGCTGGATGTATTCGATTTCGCCGAGCCCAGCCTGGTGGTCGTGCAGCGGGATGAAACCCTCGTCCCGGCCCAGACCCTATTCCTCATGAACAGCCCCTTTTCTCGGGATCAGGCACAAGCCTTCGCTCAAAGGCTGCTGCGACATCCCGATGGCGATGCAGCCCGGATCCGCCTGGCCTACCGACTTTCGCTCGCCCGCGATCCGGCACCCCGGGAGGAGTCGCGCGCCCTCGAATTCATCCGCTCCGAGAGCCTCGCCCGCGACACCCGCACCGGAAAACCCGCCGGCCGAGACGAGGCCTGGACCCTGTTGGCTCAGGCACTCTTCGCCTGCGCCGAATTCCGCTACTTGCCCTGACCCATGACCCCTCCGGATCCCACAACCCCGACAAGCATTCCCCCGTTCAACCGACGGGCGCTGCTCAAGACCGCCGCCGCCGGATTCGGATGGATGGCTTTCCAAGGTCTGGCCGCTACCGCCTCGGCTACCGCTGAAACTGGGCAAGGCACCACCCCTGGGCACCCCATCCGCCACCATCGCCCCAAGGCCCAGCGGGTCATCTTCTTGTGCATGCAAGGCGGGCCCTCGCACCAAGACACCTTCGACTACAAACCCCGCCTGCGCCTAGACCATGGCAAACCCGGACTCAGCCGCGGCAAGGGTACCCGGCTCATCGGTTCACCCTTCGCCTTCCGGCAGCACGGACAATCGGGCCTCTGGATGAGCGAACTCTTCCCGCACCTCTCCGGCCAGGCCGACCGGCTCTGCATGGTCCACTCCATGCGGACCGATATCCCCAATCACCCGCAGGCTTTCACGCAACTGCACACTGGCAGCGCCCGTTTCGTTCGCCCCTCGATGGGGTCCTGGGTTCTCTACGGCCTAGGCCAAGCCAACGATAACCTTCCCGGATTCATTAGCATCAGCCCTCCGGCCCAGTCGGGCGCAGCCAATTACGGCAGCGCCTTCCTGCCGGCGATTTACCAGGGAACGCGCATCGGATCGGGCCGAGAAGGTTCCGCCGACACCGGCATGCGCCACGTCAGCCACCCGCAGCTCACCGACAGCCAGCAGCGGCGACAGCTCGACCTGATCCAAGCCATGAACGAGGACCGCCGCTCTACGCTGGCCCCGGAAGCCAACAGCCCCATCGAAGCGGCCATCGAGGCCAGCGAACTGGCCTTCCGCATGCAGTCGGAAGTCCCCGACCTGCTCGATCTTTCCCGAGAAAGCCCGGCCACCCGAGCCCTTTACGGTATCGGTGAGACGGGCATTGATGGTTTTGCCCGGCAATGCCTCCTCGCCCGCCGCTTCGCCGAAGCCGGCGCACGATTTATCGAAGTGAACCTCGGCGGCTGGGATCAGCATCGAAACCTGGAAGCCTCACTTCGCAAGAACGCCCGAGCCCTGGACCGCCCCGCCGCCGCGCTAATCCAAGACCTCGCCGCCCGCGGCCTCTTGGACGACACCGTGGTGCTCTGGGGAGGCGAATTCGGCCGCACCCCCGACAGCCGCCAGGACGACGGCCGCGACCACAATCATCAAGGGTTCACGGTCTGGATGGCCGGAGGCGGTCTCCGCGGAGGGCATTCTCATGGACGCACCGACGACCATGGCGCCAAGGCGATCGAAAACCCCGTCCACATCCACGACCTCCACGCCACCCTTCTCCACTGCTTGGGCCTCGATCACGAGCGCCTCACCTACCACTACGGCGGCCGCGACCATCGCCTCACCGACGTCCACGGCTCCGTCGTCCGCGCCATCCTGAGTTAAGGCTCTCTGGGCACCCCGAAACTGCGCAGAGCTAAAACCCAGTCTGCACCGCCCGCCTCGTCCCAGCAGCAGCGGAACCGGGCCGGAGCAAGCACTGGAAGCGATCAAACTCTCCCTTCGCGCACAGCGCGAAAAGCCCATCCTCCCCCGAGCTTACCTGCGCGCGCAGGACCGATCCCGCGGAGCTCTACCCTACAGCGCGCCAAAAAAACGGTTCCCTTCGGAACCCGTCGCCCATCACTTCAAAATATGAAACAGTGTCCCCTTTTGTGTAAATAGGTGGGACTGATAGGCATTAAGTGCCTCGCGCCCAGGGCCCCCTCTCGGTAAGGCGTCGTCGTCGGAAATCAAAGACAACGACAACAACCTAAACCGAAAGGAGACCGATGAGGAAAGTGATGGCCGGAATGGACCTACATGGCA
>SXXZ01000171.1 GCA_005789375.1 Verrucomicrobiales bacterium
AAGTTCACCCCCGACTACGGCAAGATCCTCGCCTACCGCTCGCCCGGAGGCTTTGGCATCCGCCTGGACGGCGGCATGGGCTACTCGGGCTCGGTCATCACGCCCTTCTACGATTCCCTTCTGGTGAAGGTGACCGTCAGCGGGCTGACGTTTGCGGACTGCGCCACACGCATGGAGCGATGTCTGCAAGAGTTCCGCGTTCGCGGCGTGAAGACGAACATCCCGTTCTTGCTGAACCTCATCGCGCACCCGCAGTTCCTCGCCGGCGACGTGACCACGCGATTCCTCGATGAAACGCCGGACCTGTTCCGGTTCACGGCGCGCCGTGACCGCGCCACGAAGGTACTCGCGTACCTCGCGGAGATCATCGTCAACGGCAACCCGCATTCCAAGGGAGACCGGCCGACCAAGACCTTCGACCCAGCCCCGCTGCCCAAGACTGATCTGGCCGCACCCTTTCCCAAGGGTACCCGAGATCTTCTCATCGAACTCGGGCCGAAGAAGTTCGCCGAATGGACTCTCAAGCAAAAGCGACTGCTCATCACCGACACGACTTTCCGCGACGCTCACCAGTCGCTTATGGCCACACGCGTGCGGAGCTTCGATATGCTCGCCTGCTCCGATGCCTTGGCGCGCAGTATGGGTGACGCCAAGAGCGGCCTGTTTTCTTTGGAAATGTGGGGAGGTGCCACCTTCGACACCGCCATGCGCTTCCTCAACGAAGACCCCTGGGAACGCCTGCGGCAGTTGCGAGAGAAGATCCCGAACATCTGCTTCCAGATGCTCTTCCGGGGTTCGAACGCCGTGGGTTACTCCAACTATCCTGACCATGTGGTCGCCGGCTTCGTGAAGCACGCTGCGGCCTCGGGCATGGACATTTTCCGTATCTTCGACTCACTCAACTACCTGCCCAACTTGCGCGTGGCCATGGACGCTGTGCAGGACACCCACGCCCTGTGCGAGGGAGCCCTGTGCTACACCGGCGACATCCTTGACAGCCGGCGCGACACCTTCTCCCTCAAGTACTACATCAAGCTGGCCAAAGAATTGGAGCGCATGGGCGCACACATCTTGGCCATCAAGGACATGGCCGGTCTCTGCCGCCCTTACGCCGCCCAGAAACTGGTCAAGGCGCTGAAGGGTGAAGTGAGTATCCCCATCCATTTCCACACCCACGACACCAGAGGCATTAATGCTGCCAGCATCTTGCGGGCGAGCGACGCTGGAGTCGATGTGGTGGACTTGGCATTGGCCTCCATGAGCGGCAGCACCTCGCAGCCCAACCTCAACTCGGTGGTGGCTGCTCTGCAGAACACGCCGCGCGACACCCATCTGGATCTCGAGGCGCTCAACGGGTTCTCCGACTACTGGGAGAAGGTCCGCGAGTACTATGCGCCCTTCGACACCGCACCAAAGACCGGCTCGGCCGAGGTGTATATTCATGAGATGCCCGGCGGCCAGAACACCAACCTGAAGGAGCAGGCCGCGAGCATGGGGGTTTCGCATCGGTGGCCGGAGATCGCCCGAACCTACGCCGAGGTGAATGAACTTTTCGGCGACATCGTGAAGGTGACGCCCTCGAGCAAGGTGGTTGGTGACATGGCTTTATTCTGCTTCAGCAAAGGCATCCGCCCAGCAGACATCGTGAATCTGGAGCCTGATTCCACCTCCTTCCCTGAGAGTGTCATCGACATGCTCGGCGGCGGGCTTGGCTGGCCTCAAAATGGTTTTCCGGAAGTCGTACAAAAAGTCGTCTTGGGCGAGAAGCGCTTCAAGGAAGCTCAGGCATCCTTCAAAGCAGGACGCGTCGGCAACCGCGCCGAACCGGTCCATCTCGATAAGCTGCGCAAGGAACTCACCGACAAGTTGCGCCGCGAGGCTACCGACGACGACTTGTACTCACACCTGATGTACCCGGCCGTCTTTGCCGAGTTCGCCAAACATCTGACGCAGTACAGCGACGTGAGTGTCCTGCCCACACCGGCCTTCTTCTACGGATTGCGCCGAGGCGAAGAAATCAGCGTGGAAATCGAGTCCGGCAAATCCCTGGTGATCCGCCTGATCAACGTGAGCGAGCCCGACAAGGACGGTCGCCGGACCATCATCTTTGAACTCAACGGCATGACCCGCGAGGCTTCTATCGTCGACAAGAAGATCACCCCACAGACCAAGACCCGGCCGAAGGCAGACCTGGCCGATACCCTGCAAATTGGCGCCCCCATCCCCGGCCTGGTAACCAGCATTGCCGTCACCGTTGGCCAGAAAGTGTCCAGGGGAGACCGCCTCATGATGATGGAGGCCATGAAGATGCAGACCACGGTCACGGCGCCCGTCGATGGGGTCGTCGCCGAACTCCTCTGCGTGGTCGGAGAAACGGTCGAAAGCAAAGATTTGCTCGTCCGATTGCGAGCTTAAGTCCGTTCAGAAACTCAAAGAAAGTTTGCCAGACTGCTGGAGCCTCCGCCTGCGTTCTTCAGTGGACCGTCCCCCACGGTCCCGAAGACGCAGGCTTCGTTTTTATTGGCACACAGGTGCAACAATTGGAAGGACTCGACCCAACGGGGCATCTCACGCTTTAGAACGTCGAGTTGAGCGTAATCCTCCTGCCCTTTGAACTTGATGGTCACCACGAAGTACCGGCAGCGGCGCTCACGCACCCATTCCAGCACTAAGCCGATGCTCCGCTCCGGCGCAGCAATAACGTCACACAACAGCCAATCCACCGGAGTCTCGGGCACAAAACGAAACGCATCGCCTTGGTGGAAGGTGACTCGCGGGCTTCGCATGAGGTCGTCGCGCAGCGGCGATCGGTCCACAGCAATCACCCGAGCGCCGCGCTGCACCGGCTGATAGGTCCAGCTCCCGGGGGCCGCTCCCAGGTCCACGCACGTCTCACCGGCGACAATGGCCCGGCCCATCCGCCGTTCCGACTCCGCCAGCTTAGCAAAAGCCCGACTGGGTGCGGCCTTGTCCACGGCCACCGGAACCTCACCCAACGGAAACGGGCTCACACAGCCCATCGAGGTGAAAGGACCCGGAGCCGGCAAAATGGACAGAAAACCCACCTCTAGGGAGGTCAAGAGCAACTGAACCAGCGACTCCTCCGGCTGAAATAAGGGACAGGCTCTGTTAGGATCTCCCAAAGCCGCCTTGGGTACGGCATCCAACCCTTTGAGCAGGGAGCGGCGGCGTTTGCGCAACTGTTCGATGACCGAATCTCGGATCAACTCGCAGCGGTGCCGACCCGCATCGGCCACCCCGAAGCGAGGTTCAACCTGCAGTCGCCATGGGGCTCCCTCGGGCAGGCATCCGATGAGTTCAGTCACCAGCGTCTCGGCGGCCGCTCGGATGGATGGCACGGGAAACGATCGAGCCTCGGGCAACCACTGGCGGGCGAAGACCGTGAGGCCTACCGCGGTACGGATCTCGGACCAAGACCCCGGCGCTTTCAGTGCCAGCATCGAGTCTCCCAACGGCTCCAAGACCGACGTCGGTAGAGCACGGAGCAACTCCTGCTCAAGGAAGGGTCGGTTTTCAGGAGCACTCAGGATGAGATGCATTGCAAAGAGTGTGTCGGAAAAGAGAACCGCCGTCGCCAGAGGAGTCCGGCGACGGCGGTCTGAAACTTAAAAAAGACTATTGGGTCTTCAGGAAGGCCTGCAAGTCAGCCAGTTCCTGAGCCTTCAGCCCCAACTGATCGGCGCTCATCATCAAGGAGCGGCTCAGACCCTTGCGTTCAGCGATCCGGTTCTTGGGCACCGACTGCACCAAACCTGCCGCGCTTTGGATAACCACCGGGTCTCCCTCGCTAATCACGACTCCATGGATCTCCGTACCATCCTTGGTCTTTAGCATCGTGCCGTTGAAGCCGCTGGCGATGTCCGCGCTGGGATTAATGACCGAGTTAAAGAATACCTCCGCCGTCTGCCGCTTGGCCCAACCCGTCAGATTGGGTGCGTATTCCACACCCACAGTTCCGACCCGGTGGCAACTCGCGCAGACCGCATTGAAGCGTTCCTGCCCGCGCGTGGCCGAACCACTCAGTGCTGCTACATCCGCCACCGAATAGGCCGGCTTATCGGCTGCGGGAATGGTCGCCGAGATAAGTTCTACACCCTCCGGATCATAAATACCCCGGGCCTTGAGCGGGGCGGTCAAGCTGTGGTCTTTCCAAACAGAGTCTTTCCGATTCATGAGCCACCAGATGGCTTCGGCTTTGACCACGCCCTCGGACTGGACTGCGACGTCCAGCATGGCGGCCGAGGCGGCCGGGACGGTGTTGAAGCCAATGGCCGTCAGGGCTGATTTGCGGGCGGCCAAGTCCAGGTTTGTGGACAGAGCGCGGGCGCGGAAATCTCCGATGGATTGCGGCGGATGCAGACGCCAAGCGATGGCGGCGAAGGCGGGCGACCAGCGCAGGGGATCGGAATGGTTGAGCACCGGTTTGACCTGGTCATACAGGGCCGACTCTTGGCCAACGGCTCCGGCGCCCCAAGCCTCGAGTAGGGTACGATCGGACCCGTCTATACCCTTGGCCAGCGTGAGGAAGAGACCTTGGGTTTGTTCGAGGGGCAGATCCCGAAGCGCCAGCGCCACCTCGCGGCGGACCGCCGGAGAGACATCCTTGGCCAAGGTTTCAGCCTGGGCCGGCAGCGCCTTGCGGATTCGATGCAAGGCGCGGAAAGCTACGATGCGCATCTGAGGATCAGAATCCTTGAGCAAGGCCTCGACAGGTTTCTGACCCGGCTTTCCGAGGCGGGCCAGCAACCAGACGGCACGGGCACGAACGAAGGCATTCTCATCCTTCAGCAGGCGCACCAGCGGTTTAATGGCCTTGTCGCCGTGCTTGAGAATCGCTTCCTGAGCGGTGCCCCGGATGTTGACCGACGGGCTCTTTAAGGCGGCCAATGCTCCGTCCAGCGTATCGAACTGGGTCGACGGTACTTTGGAGCGGAACCCCTTCGGCGCGATGCGGTAAATCGTTCCGGAGGTGGTGTCATCCCAGTCGGCATGACCGCCGACACGCGCATCGAACCAGTCGGTCACGTAAATGGCTCCATCAGGACCAACAGCCACATCGCTCGGGCGGAACATCACCTTGAGGGTTTGCTCGCCGCGGCTGCCGCCCTTGAAATCGGTACCAGAAAAAGACTCCTCGGCATTGCTGGTCAGGAAGTTGAAGCGCTCGAGCTTGAAATTGGCTCCGTCCGGCTTAGGCAGGTAGCCGAAGACCACATTGCGGCCGGGTTCGCAGCTCAGCAGCAATCCCCGGTATTTTTGGCCCAAGGCACCCTCCTCGTAAAAAGCGATGCCCGTGGGCGATCCGCCCCCGTAGACATCCCCCGAAGGCATCGAACCA
>SXXZ01000172.1 GCA_005789375.1 Verrucomicrobiales bacterium
CCACTCCTCTCCAAGAGGTCAAACTTAAGGACATCGACGGCAAGGATACCTCCCTCAAAGCCTACTCCGGTAAGGTGCTGTTGGTGGTCAACGTCGCCTCGCAATGCGGTCTGACCCCGCAGTACAAGCAGTTGGAATCGCTGTATAAGAAGTACCACGGGCAGGGTCTCGAGGTGCTCGGATTTCCGTGCAATCAGTTCGGGGCCCAGGAGCCGGGCACGGCCGATGAAATCAAGAGCTTCTGCTCGACCAAGTATTCGGTGAGCTTCCCATTGTTCGCCAAGTTGAACGTCAATCCGCCGGAGCAGCACCCCTTGTACTCGGTGCTCTCGGGCAAGGAGGCAGCGTTCCCGGGCCCGATCGAGTGGAACTTTGGTAAGTTCCTCGTGGGTCGTGATGGCAAGGTGCTGCATCGCTTCAGCCCTCGCACTCAGCCCGATGCGACCGAGGTCGTCACGGCCATCGAGGCGGCCTTGAAGGCGAAGTAATTTCGCCTCTGAGGGTTCGGAGACCGGTGTTCGGTTCATCCGGACTTTCCCGCAGACCTAAGCCCTTCTAAACGAAAAAGCCCGCCGTGAGGCGGGCTTTTTTGTGAGCGGATTCTCCGCCGATAGGCGAGAATCCGCAGGCTCAGTTTCGGGGCAGGGCGACCACACCGGTGCGGGTGAGGTCGAGGATGCCGAAATCCTTCACCAACAGCAGGAACTGGTTGATCTTGGTTTCGGCCCCGGTGATTTCGATGACGATGTTGTCGGGTTGCACGTTGACCACCTTGGCGCGGAAGAGTTCTGCCAGTTGGCAGATCTCGGCCCGGTTCTGGCCGTTGGCAGACACGCGGACGAGGACCAGTTCTCGGTCGATGTAGTCCGTCTTGCTGTAGTTTACGATCTTGACCGAATCGATGAGCTTCTCGAGCTGCTTGCAGATTTGCTCCACGGTGGCGTCATCCCCTCGGGTGACGATGGTCATCCGGCTGAGGGTGGCATCATGGGTCGGGGCGACATTCAGCGAGTCGATGTTGTAACCGCGGCCGCTGAATAGGCCGGAGACGCGGGTTAGGACGCCGAACTTATTTTCGACGAGCACGGAGATGGTGTGGCGCATGGGATTTTCGCTTTTCACGGTATCGGTATTTCGGTTCGTGGAGGCTGGCCTGGACGCACCGTCTCTGGAAACGGGCCCCGCACAGAACCGAAGCCCGCGATCCTTTGCCGGAGACGCGGGCGACCTGGATTCCAAACAGTCGGCCAGTCCGCGTCAGCCCCGGAGGGTTACACGTACGGCTACCTGTTCACGCTTCGAAATCACGGAGCGACGCTATCGAAGCCCCTAAGCCAGCGGCAACGGCTATTTTCTAGTGAGCGATCTCCGGTGTTCAGGGCTTTGCGGCCTCTGGCAACCATGCCTAGTCTTTTGATGATGACCCATTGGATGCTGTGTTTTGCTGCCGCACTGTTGTGGCTGTTTTCCGCCTTGATGGCGGAGGCTCAGACCCAGCAACTCATTCCGCGAGGAGATGTCTGGCGCTTGGCTAAGGGATCCGCCGAGGCCTCTTCTCCGGATGCGACCCAATGGCGCGTTAGCACCTTCAATGATGCCTCCTGGTCAGCGGCGAAACTTCCGGTCTTCTACGGCGAGGCGTTGACCGGCACCGAATTGACCGACATGCAGAACGGGTATTCTTCGGTGTTTCTGCGGCGTGCGTTCACGGTGGGTTCTCCGGCGGACGTTCGCAGCCTGATCCTGCGAGTGAAGGTAGATGATGGGTTCATTGCCTGGATCAATGGTAGGGAGGTGGCTCGATTCGGCTCGCCCGAGGGGGAGTTTACCGTCGCTTCAACGGCCTCGATCACGGCGACCGAGCCGGTCGATTTTGTGGAGTATGCGGTGGCCTTGCCGAAGGAAGTGCTTAAGGCGGGGCCCAACGTGTTGGCCATCCAAGCCTTCAATGTGACGTTGGGCAGCAGTGACCTAGTTCTCGATGCAGAATTAGAGGGCGATTTGGATCAGCAGGCGCCCCGCATTGCTCGGATCTTGCCGTCCGAGGGTTCTGTGGTGGCTCCCTTTACTTCGGTCGAGGTGCTCTTTGATGAACCTGTTCGGGGTGTGGATGCCGGCGATCTGAAGGTCAACGGCGTGGCGGCCCAATCGGTGGTGGCCGTGGCCCCAGATCAATACCTCTTTAGCTTTCCTCAAGTCGGAATTGGAACGGTGGGTTTCCAATTTATTCCTGGTCACGGAATCACGGACTTGTCTTCGGCGGGGCTTCCGTTTGCGGGTGCAGCTTGGTCGGTGACTGTCGAAGGCGGGAGCGAAGCGAAGGGCGTGCTTATTAATGAGTTCCTGGCAGTCAACAGTCGAGGGGTGCGCGATGAGGATGGAGACAATTCCGATTGGATCGAACTCTTCAACAGCGGCACATCGCTGGCCTCACTCCAAGGATGGTTGTTGGTAGCCGGAACCGACCGCTGGGTTTTCCCATCGCTCTTCCTGGCACCCAACGGGCGACTGCGGGTGTTTGCCTCGGGCAAGAACCGCACGAACGACACGGCCCGTCTGCACACCTCGTTCCGACTGAGCTCCGCGGGCGAACGCTTGGCTCTGCTCAATGCGCAAGGGGTGGTCCAGGACGAATACTCCCCGGCCTATCCGCCTCAGCGGGCCGA
>SXXZ01000173.1 GCA_005789375.1 Verrucomicrobiales bacterium
ACGGACACTCAGCACGACATCACCGCAAACCATGCAAGACTACGCCAACTTCATCGGAGGAAACTGGGTACCGGCCGCATCCGGAGCCACATTCACAACCACCAATCCTGCGGACACCCGGGAGACGGTCGCCCGCTATCCGTTGTCCGATGGGCCCGAGTTTGCGGCAGCCACGGCCGCGGCCCAGAAAGCCTTCCCGGCCTGGGCGGCGCTCACATCGGTGGCGCGTGGGCGGTTTCTCAGCAAGGCCTCGCAAATCCTCGAGTCCCGCAAGGCTGACCTGGCTCTGCTGCTTGTCCGGGAAGAAGGCAAGACGCTGACCGAGGCCACCGGCGAGGTTCAGAGGGCGGCCGATATCTTCCGGTTCTTTGGCGGACTGAGTTACACGGTCGGTGGGCAAACTATTCCCCACGATTTGCCGGGCAACTTGCTGTTCACCCGTCGTGAACCGCTGGGTGTGGTGTCGCTCATCACGCCGTGGAATTTCCCCATCGCTATCCCAGCCTGGAAACTCGTGCCGGCCTTGCTGTGCGGAAACACAGTCGTCCTAAAGCCCGCCTCGCAAGCCCCGGCCATGGCGCTCGAGTTGGCCAAGGTTCTGGCCGAGGCGGGTTTGCCGGCGGGTGTGCTCAATGTGGTCACCGGTTCCGGTCGGGCGTTTGGCGCGGAAATTGCCTCCAATCCAGCCATTCAGGCGTTGAGTTTCACAGGCTCCCACGGGGTGGGCACGGCGTTGTATCAAACGCTCGCGCCGCGGCGGATTCGCGTGCAGTTGGAAATGGGTTCCAAGAATCCCACGATCGTGCTGGCCGATGCCGATCTCGATCTGGCGGCCCGCCTGGTGGCCATCGCTGGGTTCGGCCTGACCGGTCAGGCGTGCACGGCAACCAGCCGCGTGATTGTGGAGCGCTCGGTGCTCGAAGCCTTCACCGAGAAGTTGGTGGCGCTGGCCAAGACATGGAAGGTGGGACCCGGTGCACAGCCCGGTGTTCAAATGGGCCCGGCGGTAAACGCTGCCGAATTCGAGGGCAACTTCGCGGCCATCGAGCAGGCGATCGGCGAGGGCGCTGAATTAGTCTGGGGCGGAGCCCGCCTGACGGAAGGCGATTTGGCCCATGGCTATTTCATGCAGCCGGCCATTCTCGGCAAGGTGACTCCGTCGATGCAAATCGCGCAGGAGGAGGTTTTCGGTCCTGTGGTAGTTATCCTCGCTGTGGATTCTTTCGACGAGGCGATCGCCGTGGCCAATGGCGTGAAGTACGGCCTCAGCGCCAGCCTAGTGACGCGCGATTTCAAAAAGGCCCTGCAGTACTCCGAGCGCATCGAGTGCGGCGTGGTGAAGGTGAACCAGATTAGCACGGGCCTTGCGCTTCAGGCTCCCTTCGGCGGAGTGAAGGACAGCTCCACTGATTCGTACAGAGAGCAGGGGACCGCGGCGTTGGACTTCTACAGCCGCACCAAGACCGTGTACTTCGATTATTCGGCCTAAGGGAACGATTCAATTGGATCGGTCGTGCTGGCTGCGTCTTCTTCCGCAAGAGCTTCGTTGCTCGCTCGTTACGGGCCTTCAATCGGCCCGCGCCTCGCTCTCGCCTCGTCTTGCGAAAGAATCCGCGACGCCATCCCTTTCCTCCCAACTGAATCGTTCCGGCCAAGCGGTGCCCGGTCTTCGGGCCGGGTTTCTATCGCGCCTTGCGCCGGGGCGGGCTACACCTCGTGCATGATGCGCAGAGGTCTGTGGATGGAGGCTTGCCGACAGTGGTGGTCATGGATCTTGGTTGCGGCCGTTGGCACCGAAATCCTGTGCGCCGAAGCGGCCACGAATGCCCCGGGGCCACTGGCTGCCCGGGCGCCGGTGCAGGGTGCTGCGCTGGCTTGGCCCCAATGGAGAGGCCCCTTAGCCACGGGCGTCTCGCCGACGGCCCATCCGCCGCTGCAGTGGAGTGAAACCAACCACGTCCGCTGGAAGCTTCCGCTACCGGGCAAGGGGCATTCGTCTCCCATCATCCTGAGGGATCGCGTGGTAGTTATGACCGCGGTTCCCGTAGGTGAGGCTCAGAAGCCCGTGTTCGACCAGGCTCCGGGCGTCCACGACAGCGTGCCGGTCACCCACCGGCATGAGTACGCCGTGGTGGCCGTGTCCCGTCAGCAGGGGCGCATCGCCTGGAAGACCGTCGTCCGTGAGGAATGGCCTCATGAAGGCGGGCACACCACCGGTAGTCCGGAGTCCCATTCCCCGGTGACCGACGGACAGGCCATTTATGCCTTGTTCGGTTCCCGCGGACTTTACTGCCTCGAGGCTGACGGTCGGATTCGCTGGCGCAAAGACCTCGGCCGCATGAACACCTTGCATGCCCATGGCGAGGGAGGAGCGCCAGTGCTCCATAGCGGCCTCTTGGTGGTGAATTGGGATCATGAAAGCGGCTCGTTCATCCAAGCCTTCGATACCCGTACCGGCGACTCCCGATGGAAGACCGCCCGCGACGAGAAGACCTCTTGGTCCACGCCCATCGTAGTTGAGGTAGACGGCAAGCCTCAGGTGATCGTGAGCGCCACCCGGCGGGTGCGCGGGTACGACCTGTCCACCGGCGCCTTGATTTGGGAATGCGCGGGTCTGACCGACAACGTGGTGGCCTCGCCCGTTGTCCATCGCGGG
>SXXZ01000174.1 GCA_005789375.1 Verrucomicrobiales bacterium
CGGCATCAAGGCAGTGGATGGACTCCGCATGCTCGAGGGTCGGGTGATCTCTCTGCACGCCAAGGAGCGCGAACAACTCGGGCACGGTCAGCGCGACATGATTTTCGGGACCGGTTCGACCGACATGGGTGCGGTTCTCGCCGAGCTACGCCGCCAGAAATTCGACGGTAACATTAGCTGCGAGTACGAGTTCAACTGGGATCACTCCGTGCCCGATGTGGCCCAGTGCATCGGATTCGTCCGCGGCTGGAGTGCTGGCAACCGGTGACGGGGCCAGCTGAACGGACCCAGTCTACCCTCAGGGAGTGAACCCTAGTGCCAGCAGAGGTCGGCACTTGGGGTGAAATCGGGGTCAGGCAACGATTCTTGACGGGGGTTCCACCATGGCTGGGTAACAATCGGCGGAGCTTGTCATCTTTAACCGCCCGGAGATCCGGCCCAGTGAGACACTGAGGCTTCTCTTGAGGCCCACTGCCGTCGCTATACTTGCAGGGATCCCAACCCTTGGGTGCAACCTGTCAGATCCAAGCCCAAACCGACCCTAAACTTCCAAGAATCGCTGCCTGACCCTGATCCTTTGCCTGACCCTGATTCCCTCATTCCAACTCTCCTGATCACGGAGCCTCAAAAGGCAACCCTCCCTCAATCCGCAAAATAAATGCAGGACATCGAAAGAAAAATGATCCGTTTCGGATGCGTCTTGCGCATGAGTGGTGATGGCTCATCTCAGCTCCACCGAGCACTCCCCGATGACCGGCCCGTCCGCCGGTCTCTCAGGCCGACGACGTGTCCACGCCTTCGCGTTCGGCGGCCTGCTGCTGGTGCTAATGAACTTCTCAGGGCCGGACGCCGGCATGATCGACCTTCCGGTCAGCTTCTTCTTGAAGAACCTTTCAGAACCTCAGTCCCAACCCCTCGCCGGTAACAAACATTTTGGCGCAATTCGCAGAAATACGCCGACCTTTCCAGTGACGAAGTTGCCGGACTGGAAACCGCCCTGGCCGAAGCCTTTGCGTTAAAAACGAAGTAGTGACCGCGGCCCCGCTGGCCGCACCTAGCCACTGCAACGTGTTGAGAGATTAAAACACAGGGGGTGATTCCAGCGGCGGAAACCCAAGGAAACCCGCTGATCGGAGTGTCCTTTTTCTTGGAACGAAAGGTGCTGCTTCAAAGCACTGTTTACAAAAAAGTTGCAGGGTCGCATCTCAATTTATTTGCGGAGTCTATAGTTTCAGAAAACTAGCCTTGGAATCCATTCACCATCTCAGTGGCAGAGATTTGGCGAGCACGTGGCCGCCGGTTGTTTGCTGCAGCGATGGCTATGACGCCACGCTGGAAAATTGGCGACCGGAGATCGATGAATCTCCGAGTGCGGGCCTTGCTGTTCCCCGCGTGTTTCAAACGCGGCTGTGCGGCTATGCGGCGAAAGGCAAGGCGAAGGCACGCGTGGTTTGCGAGGCGTTTGTCCAAGGTGCCGGAGGCAGTGGGGTGTTCCAGCCGCCTCCAGCGCGATTGAATCCAGGAGCTGCCTGCTTTTTTGGAGTCACCGAACCGACCCAGCATTTATGGCGACAAGCAGTTCGTCAGGGAACGGATTGGTACTATTTAGACAATGCCTACTTCGATGCCGCTCGCGGGCGACTGTTTCGTGCAGTGCGCCGCGGGGTTCAGGCAACCGGGAGCGAGCGTCCCGATTGGAAGCGGTTTGCGAGTCTGGGCGTAGAAATTGCGCCCTGGAAGAGATCCGGACGTCACCTGGTGGTGGCGGTGCAGTCAAGCACCTACATGTCGGTGGTGGCCGGAAAGTCCGGAGACTATTGGGAGCAGGCGCTGGCGGAAATTCGGCGACACACCGACCGACCGATTCAGGTGCGGGGTTGGCGCAGCAACAAGATGGCGTTGGCGGCCAGTCTGAAAGAGGCATTGGTAGACTGCTGGGCATTGGTGACTTGGTCCAGCGCTGCGGCCAATGAGGCTTTGCTGGCAGGTGTCCCGGTGTTTGTGGCGGGGGACTGTGCGGCTTCCAAGATGGGCTTGTCTGATTTCACCAAGATTGAATCACCGATCTATCCTACGGGGCGGGCGGCGTGGGCAGCGGCCTTGGCGGGCCAACAATGGAGTCTGGAGGAGTTTCGCAGCGGCGTGGCTTGGAGAACGCTTCAGGCAGCGGTTTGACCTATGGGCTTGGGAGATGAACTCATCGTAACGGGTCTGGCGCGCCGCATGCAGAGAAGGAACGCCGCACCCGTCCGGGTATTGGATCAGCGCGGACGCCCCCGTTGGAGTCCCGTGTGGGAGAACAATCCACGGTTTGCTGCCCTCGGCTATCGGGGGAAGGTGCAGACATTGGTGAATGCCCCGGGGCAGCGCGATTACATCGCAGGTCAGAGGCTCGAGGGATGGGTTTGGCGCGAATGGGTTTGTCCGCTGGGCGAGATTTATCTGACCGACGAGGAACGGGCTGTCGGGAGTCGATATGCGGGCAGGATTCTTCTGGAGCCCGCGCTCAAGCCGGAGGCGAGTCCTAACAAAGACTGGGGGTGGGATCGCTGGTGTGCCTTGTCCGAACACCTTCAATCCAAAGGATATCCGGTCTCCCAGTTTGCCTCCCAACATTGCCCGCCGTTGCCGGGAGCGGAGATCATCAAAACCACGAGTTTTCGGCAGGCCTGCGCCGTACTGGAGCGTGCCCGGTTGGCGATCCTTCCGGAGGGCGGCCTGCATCATGCGGCTGCAGCGTTTGGAACGGCGGCAATCGTGATCTTTGGGGGCTACATTTCCCCGGCGCAGACGGGGTATGCGCATCATGTGAATTTATTCTCAGGCGGAACGCCCTGCGGGAGACGCAAGCGTTGCGCCCACTGTGCAGAAGCGATGGGCCGAATTTCGGTTAAGAAGGTTTTCGAGGAAGCCACCTCGCTCCTTCGGGTCATTCGATTGGATTGAATGCGCCCATCCCTTCAATTCCGGCAGTCTCAGACTTTGTATTTATGAACTGTGAGATCTTCATCGGGTTCGATTCTAGGGAGGCGGCCGCCTACGAGGTGTGTGTCAGGTCGATTCGCAACCATTGCCAGAAGGTGCCACAACTAGTGCCACTATTGGAACCGCACCTGCGAGGGTTGGGCCTCTACACGCGGCGCCATGAGCGGAGGGAGGGACGCTTGTGGGATGTGATTTCCGAAGCGCCCATGTCGACCGAGTTCGCCATCACCCGCTTTTTGACACCACTCTTGAGTACCACGCCCTGGGCGGTGTTCTGCGACTGCGATTTCCTGTGGCGGGCGGACATTCAGGAATTGCTGGCTCTAGCGGATCCACGGTATGCGGTGCAAGTCGTGCAGCATCAGTATGCTCCGCCTGAAGGCATCAAGATGGATGGGCAATTGCAGCTCAACTACCGGCGCAAGAATTGGTCGAGCCTCGTGCTTTGGAATTGCCAGCATCCGGCCCATGCGCCCCTTGAGAGCTGGATCAACACTCGGCCCGGACGAAACCTTCACGCGTTCGAGTGGTTGGACGACTCATTGATCGGGGATCTTCCACCGATCTGGAACTGGTTGGAGGGGCATTCGGATCCTGGGCTAGACCCGAAAGCAGTTCATTTCACTCGAGGCACCCCTGAAATGAAGGGCTACGAGAACATCCCCCACGCCGAGGAATGGCGGGCCGTCCTCGCAAGCGTCCGAGGATCGCAGACCGACCCGGCGACTTCGGATGCGAGATCGCATCCATAAACATCCAGCATCTTTTGATCGGCTTGTCGATCGCGCTCAGTGCTGCGCCTCCTTCGGTGCGTGGACCGGTGCGCCATCACTCCTTCGTCTGAGACGGCACATCATTCAACGGCAGTATATAATCCATCGATCTCTTCGGGTTGAAGGCCGATCCGGAGGGCGTTGGCAATCCCCTCAGACACAGTGAGTGCGGAGACCCAGTGAGTGCTTGGCCGGGTTGCAGCCGGCCCTTGTCCGGAGCCCGGCCGTTGGCTGCGGAGTCAGCAATATTCCATTGCTGACCCCCGAAAACAGGCAGAAGGAGATGAAATCCTATCCACCCTCGGAAAAAAGCGGCAGGCGGCTCCGGGGAGTCGGGTGTTTAAGCCGAATGGGGTTCCTCAGACTGGCCCTTCGATTTGCGAGCCGCCAATGCCTTGCCGACCACGATCACCATAGCAGCACCGACGATCTGCGACCAACTGATACCCCCGATCGGGGTATTTATGTGCATCCATGTCAGGTTTTTCTCGATCCAAACCTTCGAACTGGGGTCGGTGATGAGCATTTCTCCCGCAACCCATCCCAAAACACCTGCGCCCGCGGTGATAATAACCGGGAATCGCTTCATCAACTTCATCAACATTGTCGCCCCGAAAACTACCAACGGAATGCTGACGGCCAGACCGATGACGAGCAACAGAACGCTGTCCTTGGCCACACCGGCAACAGCCAGCACGTTGTCCAGACTCATTACCAGATCCGCGATGAGCACGGCCTTGATCGCCTTGAGAAGGTTGTTGGGGCTATCCACGTGTTCCTCTTCTTTATTCGGAACAAGCAAGCCGATCGCGATCCATAGAAGAAGGAGTCCACCGACGATCTTGAGATAGGGCCAGTGGAGCATCTTGAAGGCGACTGCCGTCAAGAGGATGCGGAGAACCACAGCCCCTCCGGCGCCCCAACGCACTGCCTTCTTCTGCTGATCGGGTGGCAGAGAACGGGACGCCAAAGCGATCACGACTGCGTTGTCTCCCGACAAGATAATGTTGATCCAGATGATCAGCATTAAACTCTCCCAGAAGGCCGGTGTTTGAAGCTCTGATAAAAAGTTCATACCTTGTAAAATGTTCTTTTTGTGCTCCACGAGCAAGAAATTTCGTTTTAAGGCCGCTGTTTCGCTATTTCTTAGTTCAGAACATCCACAGTCATGTTTTTGCTGGGGGTTTTCACCGTAATGCCTCGCTGGCCTCCCTGAGAGCTGAGCACTGACTTTGGCAAGCACTCACCGCAGACCTGGTTCTCCTTCTTGGCATGGAGACTTCCGTCAGGGCGGCAATCATTCTGCCGAGTCGGATCGCTGCGGGGAGGGCAACCTCAGTCCCTACCGCCAAGCCAATGCCAAAGGGTGTCAAAAGTTTTGAGACAAAACCGCACCTGAGATGCAGTGAGGCACAAGGGAGCCTAAGATGGAGTTAACACAGGCTTAACAGCGACCCAACCCTCCCGTAACCTAAGACTGGGTAGTGTGGCAGGAATGCTACTCAGGAAAATTCTATCAATACCCATCCTCGCGGCCTCTGCGACTTTGGCGTTCGGACAGTTCGCCGGATTCGTCAACAAGGGCCTAGTGGGCGTCGGCCGTGTGCCGGCCGCCACCTTCGACAAGGCCGGCGACGGCAGGCAGGATACCCTCGGCGGCTTCTCTGCCATGGCCATCGACACCAATTCGCTGGTCTACACCGCGGGCCGGATCTCCGGCCGCATCGTGGGCCTGCCGGATCGCGGATTCGGCGATGGTGCCACCGACTTCCGTCCCCGCCTCGAGATGTACGACTTCGTCATCTCGCCTTACTACGGCGAAAGTCCGGTCGCTCAAGGACAAATCACCTTCACCAACACCGCGACGGTCTTGTTCCGCTACGGCAGCGAGGGGCTTCCCTACACGGGATTTGATGCCGCCAATACCAACGCCCCGGTGGTGCCCCAGTCCCCGGCTGGTTCTATCGGTGGCGGCCGGCGGTCTCTGGACGCAGAGGGTCTGGTGCTGACCGCTGACGGCGGCTATTGGGTGAGCGACGAATACGGCCCGGCGATGTTCCGCTTCAATTCCGAGGCTCGACTGATGGAGACAATCCTTCCCCCGGCTGCGCTGCTCCCGGCGCAAGGCTCGTTCCCAGGCCGGCTGAACTTCACCGGAAACTCCGCCCCGACCTCCGGGCGTCGCAACAACCGCGGTCTCGAGGGACTCTCCCTGACCCCCGATGGCAAGCGCTTGGTGGCATTCCTCCAGTCGCCGACCATTCAGGATGGCGGCGCCGGCGGCCTCGGCCGCAACACCCGCATCCTCCAGCTCGACGCCGACCCCGCGTCCGCCACCTATGGGAAAGTCGTCGCCGAACACGTCTACCAGCTCACGCTCAACGGCAACACGACGACCAACACCCACACACCGGTCAGCGAAGTCGTCGCGCTGAACGCCAGCACCTTTCTGGTGCTGGAACGCGATGGCATCGGCCGCGGCGCGACCCCCGGCCTTTCACCGACCTACAAGCGGATCGTCCTCGCCTCGACCGCACCCGCGTCGAATATCGCCGGCACCGCCTACGACCTCGAGCGAGGCGCGCCGGGCCAAATATCACTGCCCAACACCGGCACCACGCTGCCCGAAGGGATCACTCCGGTCGCCCGTCAGGACTTTGTCGACCTGCTCGATGCCACGCAGCTCGCGAAGTTCGGGTTGAACACCAGCACGAACCAGGATGTGAACTCGCTGAGCGAGAAGTGGGAGGCGATCTCGTTAATCCCGCTCAAGGATCCCGCAAATCCGGATGACTACCTGATGCTCTTGGGCAACGACAACGACTTCAAGTCGGACGTCGTCTACCACAATGGCGTCCCCGTCGGAACCAACGCGGTTCAGGTGGACATTATGCTTCTCGCCTACCGCGTGACGCTGCCCGGCGTAAGCACCGTCCGCGCTGCCAACGCCGCCCCGACGATTGCCATCAGCCTGCCGTCCGGCAACTCCTACGCCCAGGGTGCCCTGCCCTTCACCGCCACCGTGGCCGACACCGACGGCATCGTGGTCAAGGTCGAGTTCTTCGAGGACGGCGTGAAGCTGGGTGAAGACACCGCCTTCCCCTGGGTCTGGAACTTCAATCCCACGGTCGGTACGCACACCTACCGCGTCGTAGCCACCGACAACAGCGGCGCCGTCTCCGAGGCGAGCCGCAGCATCAACGTCACCGCCGGCAACATCGCTCCCACGGTTGCGATCACCGCGCCGACCGCCAACACCACCGCGTCGGCACCTTACACCATCGCATTCCGGGTCTCCGCAGGCGACATCGATGGCTCAGTCCGCTCGGTCGACTATTTCGCCGGTGCTGCCAAGATTGGCACTTCGACCAACGCGCCGTTCAGCTTCAGCTTGGCCAATGCTCCGGTCGGCGCCCACGTCCTGACCGCGGTGGCCACCGACAACCTCGGGCTTACCTACACTAGCGCCCCGGTCAACCTCACCGTCACCCGTGCCATCGGCGGCGCGCTCACCTTCCAGGTGCTCCACGCCTCAGACTTCGAGGCCGGCATCGCCGCCCTGGACGACGCCCCGCGGTTTTCGTCGGTGTTGAATGCGCTCAAGTCCGCGTATCCCTCCGCCACGCTAGTTCTCGCCAGCGGCGACAACTACATCCCCGGCCCATTCTTCACCGCGAGCGCAGATCCCGCCGCCCCCTTCAACGGGATTAAAGGCCGCGCCGACATCACCATCCTCAACGCCCTCGGCATAAACGCCTCCTGCTTCGGCAACCATGAGTTCGACGACAACACGGCCCAGGTGCGCAGTCTCATCCTCCCGGACACCGCTGCCGGCTACGCGGGCACTGCATTCCCCTACCTCAGCGCGAACCTAAACTTCGCCACCGACAGCAGCATGGCCAGCCTCGTCACCGCCGATGCCCAGGAGGTTTCCGCGATGAAGAACAAAGTCGCCAAGAGCGCAATCATCACCATCGGCGGACAGAAGATCGGTCTGGTCGGCGGCACGGTCACCGAGCTCCGATCGATCTCCTCACCCGGAAACATCGGCGTCTCCCAGAACCTCCTCGCCGACATCCAGGCGGCGGTCGACGGCCTGCTCGCCCTCGGTGTGAACAAGGTGATCGTCATGACCCACCTCCAACAGTTCTCTCGTGAGTTCGAGCTCGCCCGCCAGTTGCGCGACGTTGACATCATCGTTGCCGGCGGTTCCCACAGCGTGTTCGCCAAGCCTTCCGATCGCCTACGGCCTGAGGACTTTGTCGCAAGCTCCTACCCGAGCCAGTTCACCTCTGCCACCGGCGAGCCGGTCTACGTGGTGAACACCGGTTCCAGCTACCGTTATGTCGGCCGCCTGATCGCCAGCTTTGACGAGGCCGGCCGTCTCACCGGTTTCGACAACCGCAGCGGCGCCTACGCCACAGACATCCAGGGCGTGCTCGACACCGGCAACGTGGCCCCGTCCTCGAACGTCGTCGACGTCGTCACTCGCCTGGCCAACATCGTGGACGGCAAGGACGGCAACCGCTTTGGACGCACCTCGGTGTACTTGAACGGCATCCGGAATAGTGTTCGCACCGAAGAGACAAACCTCGGAGACCTGACCGCCGACGCCAACCTCTGGCGCGCACGCCAGACCGATCCTAACACCGTGGTCTCCCTCAAGAACGGCGGTGGCATCCGTGATTCCATCGGCGCGGTCTCGTCCTCCGGCGGCTTTGTCTCCCTAACTCCGCCTCCTGCCAACCCGCGCGTCGGCAAGCAGGCCGGAGAAGTTAGCCAGCTCGACATCGAAAACAGCCTGCGGTTCAACAACACACTGTCGCTTGTCACCCTCACGGCGCAGCAACTGCGCGACACCATGGAGTGGGCGGTTGCCGGCAGCGGCACCCCGGGACAGTTCCCGCAGGTTTCAGGCATCAGCTTCAGCTTCGTGCCGACCAACGCTCCGATGACGTACGTGCGCGACACCAACGGCGTCCCCACCTCGATCAGCGTCCCCGGTGAACGCCTCCGCAACCTCGTAGTGATCCGCGCCGACGACAGCCAAGACGTGGTCGTCGAGAACGGCCAGGTCGTGGGCGATACAAACCGCACCTTCCGCATCGTGACGCTGAACTTCATGGCGGCCGGCGGCGACAGCTACTTACCGCTCACCCGGGGAACCAACCGGATAGACCTGGTTCCGACCGGCACCACCGTCCTATTCAACACCGACGGCGGTGAACAGAAGGCTCTGGCCGACTACCTCCGCGCGGTCGAAGTGTTCCGCGAGGCCGACACCGTGGCTGCGGACGACCTCCGCATCCAGAACCTCTCCCGCCGTGGCGACATGGTGCTGGCCCCGATGGTTCGACGAATCGAAGGACCGAGCCCGGCGACCCGCTTGACCTTCAGGTCACTGCCCGGACGGATCTACGCCGCGGAATCCAAGGAGTCGCTCGACGGCACCTGGGTCCGACTCCCCGTCACCACCCAAGGAACCGGAACCCTCCGCGAACTCCTCGACAACCGCACCCCCAACGACCAGCGCTACTACCGCATCGTTGTGGTGCAGTGATCCTGGCGGAGTGTCTGAAATCGAACTCCTAACAAATCACTCCTTACGGATCAGTTTAACAGAGGGAGGGCCGTTGTTGGCCCTCCCTCCTTCCCAATCGGACCGGTAGATTCCCCGCATCCGACTCTCCAGTCAGTGAGTCACCCGCTTGCAGCAGGACTGATGCGTTTGGCTCGGGCCAAGGCATAGAGAGAACAGCCCGGAGCGGCTCGAAGAACGCATCGGGATCGCGTCGATGGTCTAGGTCACCGCGACAAAGACCCTGGCACGTGCCGCCGAGGTGGCAGACGCCATCCGCGACCTCATCAACGGTTGAGCGCCTCGAAAAAGCGGACTCCCGTCGACGGTTTCTCTTAATCGCCATCCAGCGACCACAACTGTGGGAAGCCCTGCAGATGGCTGAGCCACATTCCGGTCGCGATGGCTTCCGAAGGGCTCGAGTTTTCCAACTCTGATTGAACCCTGTCGTGGTCGTTTGGAAGTGCCGGCAAAGCGGAATGCTCGACACCGATGACTCGGAGGCGTGCTGTCAGTACATTATGTCCATTC
>SXXZ01000001.1 GCA_005789375.1 Verrucomicrobiales bacterium
AAGCAGAAGGTCGTGCTGCGCCGCATCAAACAAATGGAGCGTGAGGGTATCGCCTTCCGCTGCAACAGCGAGGTCGGTCGCGACATCACATCGACCCAACTCGTCGAAGATTTCGACGCCGTGGTGCTGTGCACTGGTGCCACCAAGCCGCGAGATTTGCCCATCGAGGGCCGGCAATCCAAGGGTGTCCACTTCGCCATGGAATTCCTCCACGGCAACACCAAGTCCCTGCTCGACAAGGCTCAGCCTCCGATCTCCGCGGCCGGCAAGGACGTCATCATCATCGGTGGTGGCGACACCGGCACCGACTGCGTGGGCACGTCCATGCGTCACGGCTGCAAGAGCCTGATCCAGGTTGAAATCCTGCCCAAGCCGCCCACCGAGCGCGCCAAGGACAATCCGTGGCCGGAATGGCCCAAGACCTACAAGATGGACTACGGTCAGGAAGAGGCTGCCGCTGCGTACGGTTCCGATCCGCGGGTCTACCTGACGACCGCTAAGAAGTTTCTCACCGACGATCAAGGCAACGTGTCCGGCGTGCATCTGGTGGAGATCCGCTGGGAACGAAACGACAAGGGCCAATTCACCCCCGTGGATGTGCCTGGCACCGATCGAGTGGTTCCGGCCCAGCTCGTTCTCTTGGCCATGGGCTTTGTCGGGCCTGAGCAGCCGTTGCTCGAGTCCCTGGGCCTGGAACGGGACCCGCGTTCCAACATCAAGGCGGAGCACGGTCAGTTCGCCACCAGCATCCCCAAGGTGTTTGCCGCCGGCGACTGTCGCCGAGGCCAGAGCCTCGTGGTTTGGGCATTCAACGAGGGGCGCGGCGCAGCCCGTGAGTGCGACCGTTACCTGATGGGCGCCACCTCATTGCCCTGATCGCCGAAACTTCGGTTTCCTGCATCCAACATCGGAAGGCGAAGAGACTCTCTCTTCGCCTTCCTGCGTTCGATCCTTCCGCTTCCAGCCAAACCTCTCCTCCTCCACCTGCTATGCCCAAAGAAGATGCCATCCACGTCCCGGCCCAGGTTCTAAGTCCGCTGGGAGTCGCCGCCTATCGCATGCGCCTGAGCAACGGCTATGAACTGGTGGCCCATGTCACCCGCAAGCTCCAACCGATCATCGGCGCGATCCAACCCGGCGATACTGTGGAACTCGAACTATCTCCATTCGATCTGTCTCGGGGACGCATCATCGGCCGCTGCAGCACGCCCTGAGCCCTGCCCCGGAAATTCTCCCGACAACGCTCTCGGGATTGCCGGGATCCGCAGTTCGGAGCAGCCTAAGGTTATGTTCCCTCCGGCCCGCACCGCCTTGTCGCTGCTGCTGTCGTCGCTGCTGTCGTCGTCCCTATTGCCTGCGATCCTCGAAGGTCAAACCGCCAGCCGGGCCAACGAATCCGGGGCAGCCCGATTGAAAGTAGACCTGTTGGGTGTCTTCGCCCATCCCGACGACGAAACCGGTGTGGCGGCCACCATCGCCTCGCTGAGCCATGGTTCTGGTCGTTCCATTGCCCATGTCTACTGCACTCGGGGCGAAGGAGGAGGCAACATGGTGGGAACCCAGTCGGGACCGGCTCTGGGAATCCTGCGCGAGATCGAGCTGCGGGATGCCCTTCGGGGCCTGGGGGTGCAGCAAGTCCATTTCCTCGATAAGGCCGACTTCGCCTACACCGAAAGTCTCGGCATCACTCTGGAGCGATGGAACCACTCGGACACCCTCGGCCGCTTAGTTCGGGTCATCCGCACCCTGAGACCGGAGGTGGTGGTCACCATGAACCCTGCCCCCTCGCCTGGGCAGCACGGCAACCATCAGGCTGCCGGATGGCTGGCCACCGAGGCCTTCGAGGCCGCGGCGGATCCCAACCAATTTCCCGACCACCTGCGCCTGGAAGGCCTGTCCCTATGGCGACCGCGAAAGCTTTTCTATTCCGGGGCAGCCGCCAATCCGGGGCAGGCTTTGTCGATCCCGCTCACACACCCCCTACCCGACGGACGCTTGCCGGTGATCGTTGCCGCCGAGGCTCTGTCCAACCACCGATCTCAGGCCTTTGGTTCCATTGCGCAATCGACGTGGTTTCGTCGCACCACCAACCAATGGTTCACCCCGGTTTGCAGCGTCCTGCCCATCTACCCGACCGAAACGGATCTCTTCCAAGGCCTTCCCCTCCCCGAGGCTTTAGGAGCCTGTCCCCCGCGTTGGAATGGGTTTCCGGTGCCGGAGACTACCGAAGACCCTGACCTGTTTTTCGTCCCGAGACCCGCTGTGACTCGGTACCGGGAGTTTGTTCGCGTCCACCGGATCGCCCATGCGGCCCAGTCCTTTCAGGCCGATGTCCCCGTCGTCGCCGGCCAAGAAACGAGCCTGTCCCTTTTCCGGGGCCGTTCTTTGGCCAAGGGAACGGTTCAGTTCCAAACTCCACCGGGCTGGTCGGCGCGAGTGACATCGGGAGGTCGTGTGGGCATCACGGCCCCGGCTACTGCCCGTGAGGACGTCACGCTGCTGGCGTGGGTCGGCGACCACCGGGCTTCGGTCCGCCTGCACCCAGTGCCGTTCCTGAAGGTCCCTCGGATCGCCTCGCTCCCTTGGAATAACCACGGCGAGGACTCGGCTTGGATGGCCTTGCCCGCCACCACCATCGGGCCCGAGCTATCCTGGCAGGGCCGCTCCGACGGTGCTTCAGACTGCAGCGGCCAATTCCGATTGGGGCATGACGGGAAGCACCTCTGGGTGGAAATCCAAGTCCGAGATGACCATGTGGTTTCCAACATCGAAACCAATGATATCAAGGGTCACTGGCGAAGCGATTCGGTGGAACTGTGTGTGGACCCCTCAGCCGGTGCCGAACACACGCTAGCTTGCTGGAAAACCGGTATTTTTCCCTTCGACCGTTCCGGTCAGGTGCGGGGTGCCCGCGATGCCGACGCCGATCCGGGGCCTCTGGAAACCCATTCTCCGGGCACCCGCCTGCTTTCGTGGCGCACTGCCGCTGGCTACACCCTCCGTGCGCTCATCCCCCTGCGGGAGCTGGGATTGAAAGGCAAGTCCGGCTCCGGTGCTGGGTTCAATGTGTTGATTTATGACGGCGACAAGGTCGATGCCCAGCCCGGAGAAAACATCAATCGCACCCGACTGGCTTGGTCCCCACGACCTGGCGTCCAGGGACGACCGGAAGATTGGGGGCGAATCGTCCTGGAGTAGCCTCCACGAACCTCTGCCAGATATTCTCAAGTCCAACGGACCGGTTGATCACCGCCCCGACTTGAACCAATGTGTCGCTCATGCTTCCCGAGTACGTTGAACGCGTCGTCAACCTCCTGGATCCCACGCTGAACCGTCTGCGCAACGTTTCGCAGGCCGAGGCCGTTGAACGGGTCCTCAGCGGTGATGCAGCCCGTGTGGCAGAGATCGACGGTTCCTTCGCTCTCCTGGCCCGCGACGGCAAGACCGTGCGCATGGCTCGCTCCCTCGATCGCCCCATGCGCTACTTTTTGGCCAAACGCGCCGAGGGTCCGGCCCTCATCGTGGCCGACCGCATGGATAGCATCCACGCCCAACTGGAACTCGAGGGTTTGGCGGACCAGTTTCATCCGAGCTACACACGCATGGTGCCCGCGCACTACGTGGTGGAAATCCAGCTCATCGGCTGCCCGGATCCGGACCCAGTCTACACCCGCTACTTCAACCCCCTACCCAATTCACTGCCGGCTGACCTCGACACCATCGGCCGCCAATACATCGGGGCTCTGACCGACGAAATCGGCAAGCAACTCGGCTCCATCGATCCGAAGGAACCCATTGGGGTCGCCTTCTCCGGCGGGGTCGACAGCGGTGCGGTCTTCTTGGCCACCTACTTCCAGATGCAACGGTTGGGCATGAGCCTCTCGCGCCTCAAAGCCTTCACCCTCCACCTGGGAGACGGGCCCGATTTGGCCCAGGCGCGCGCCTTCCTGCAGCCACTCGGACTCGGGCTCTTTCTGGAAGAGATTTCCGGAGATCCCCGCACCTTGAATCCGTCGGAAACCCTGCGGGTGCTGGAGGATTACAAACCACTCGACGTGGAATGCGGCACCATGGCTCTGGCCCTTTGCCGTGGAATTCGTGAGCGGCATCCGGACTGGAAACACCTTTTCGACGGGGACGGTGGTGATGAGAATCTCAAGGACTACCCGATCGAAGAAAACCCCGAGCTAACCATCCGCTCGGTGGTCCACAACCTGATGCTCTACCACGAAGGCTGGGGCGTGGGGCGCATCAAGCACTCGCTCACCTACAGCGGCGGTCTCAGCCGCGGCTACGTCCGAACCTACGCACCCGCCCGGAGGCACGGATTCGAGGGTTACAGCCCACTCATGAGCCGGGGCGTGATGGCCGTCAGTGAAGCCATTCCGTTCATCGAACTCACCCGCTACGACGTCCCGACGCTGTACTCTCTCAAGGGTGAAGTGGTGCGGCGCGGCATCCAGGCGGTGTTCGGCGTGGATATGCCCATTTTTGAAAAGCGCCGCTTCCAGCACGGGGCTATTTCAAAGGAAACCCTCCGTCAACAATTCCCAGCTCAAGAGGCCCGGTATCGCCGAGAATTCATGGCCTTGTATTCCTAAGCTGCACAAACAAGGGACACCCAGAACAAGACAAGACCACGGCACTCTTTAGAATCGTTATCCAGCAAAAGCCCTTCGATTTCATGAGACATCAGCAGCCGCCCGGAGGATGCCCTTCAGGTGCTAGCAATCTCACTCACTCGGCAAACGGCGGCAATTCCGAAGCCTGTTGAGATCGATCCTGGTTCAGACTTAAGAGTTTTCTTTCGGCCTGGGAACGATTGTGAACCCCCAATTTGACGTATATCCGCCGAATGTAGGTCCGAACAGTCGCATAAGTCAGTCCCATGG
>SXXZ01000020.1 GCA_005789375.1 Verrucomicrobiales bacterium
CCGCAGACGTGGCGCTTTCGGAGAAATCGCCCCACCTCGGAGGTTTTTGGGTGAGGTGGATTTTTCGGCCACCCTGATGTAGCCCGAAGACCTCCTAGGTAGGGACCGATCTCCGAGCGGTCCGTGTCTGCGGTGGGCTTGCTCTACGGTGTTCCATGTCTGCCGTGGACCGATCTCTGCGGTGGTCCGTGTCCGCGGACGTGGCGCTTTCGGAGGGATCACCCTATCTCGGAGGTGCTTGCAATAAAGAGGAGGCCTCTTGAGAGGGGGATTTTAAGAGAGAAATAAAAAGACCGGCGGATTAGGCCGGTCTTTTTTCTGGAAAGCTGGAGCGAGTGAAGGGATTCGAACCCTCGACATTCACCTTGGCAAGGTGACGCTCTACCAGACTGAGCTACACTCGCGTTGACGGGATGAAATTGCCTCAGATTCGGGTGACTTGGCAAGAGGTGTTTTTGGATTCCACAGTTTACTCTGCATTTTAGGCGTGGAGCCCTACGGAGTGACAACCCGGTAAATGCGGGCCGCGTTGGTGGTTGTCAGATCCCGGAAGTCTTGAACCCTCGACAGGTTGATATCGGATGAAAACAACATCAAATCCCGCCAATTTTGGGCAGAATCAGTGGTGAGCGCTTCATGAAATTGGAGGCGGTAGGAGCGGGCGCCATGCCTTGAGAAACGCAAGATAGGGTTTCCATCGAAGGGGGAGGGTAAGGCCATCAGGCTGGGGTGGTCTGAGGCATCGCCGGGAAGGGTTCCTGCCAGAAATTCCTCACGATTGCTGGCACCATCGCCGTCGGGGTCGGCATCACCGCGCAGTTGGAGGGATCCAAAGAAGTTCAGTTCCCAGAGGTCCGCCAGACCATCGCCATCCGAGTCCGTACCGGGTCCGACGTCGGAGGCCAGGTCGGGTTGGCCGGGCGATCCGTCGGCTTGGGCACTGGCCACCCAGGCCGATGGGGTGTCGATCTGGAAGGCCTGAAGGGCCTCGGATCGCAGTACCATGCTATAACCGTCGCCATCAGCCGGGGGGACCCACTGATCGGTGAGTTCAAAATCAAACACCGGGTTACCCTGCGGATCAACGAGCTTCAATCGACCTCCGCCATCGGACAATTGCCCAGAATACTTTCCCAGATGTTCGACTAGGGTTCCGTAGCGGGAGCGGAAGGTAGAATTGTCCGAGGCCAGCACCACACGCGCGTTGGGCGCGAGGATTCGGGTGCCGTTGGTCGCGTTGAAGGCGAACGATATATCGCCCTCAATTCGAAACCCTGTCAGGTCGAGCGGTGCGCCTGAGGTGTTCTTGAGTTCGATGAATTCGCTCTGGTCGGCATCGAAGGACCGGTTGCCCCGTTGGTCTGATGGGTGGAAGTGGATCTCACTGAGGGTCAGGGGCGGAGCGGACAACAAAAAGGTTCGAGCGACCGGTCCAGACCAGGGCGTGCTGATCGGGGGGCCACTGGTTTGACGGCGGAGCGTGTCCAGAGTGCGAGCCCTCAGGCGGACCGGGCCAGTAATCGTGATCGGCCCTGTGTACAAGAGGGCGCTGGCCGAACGGTTGGAGGTTCCGACCGCTCGGGGGTCGGTGCCATCGAGGGTGTACCAAATGGCCGCGCTGGCGCTGGCGTTGGGCCCCAAGGACAAGGTGGCCGTGGTGCCCAACGGAACGATGCCTGAATCGAGCGAGGACACGGGCGGTTGTGCGAGTTGCCGATCCACAAAGTCGAGGCGGTTGGACACCCAGCGCTTCATGGAGTCGAGTTCGGCCTGATAGCTGCCGCCGCGGCGAGGGATCTTCCATCGCTGATAGTCGCGGCGCTCCGCCAGGCGAATTTGATTGGCCAGGCGGTCCATGAGCATTCCCGTGTAGCGCACCGACAGTTGTTGGGTGCGCAGTTGTTGGAACCGGTCCACCCATCGCTGCCACGCCTCGGTGTCTTGGAAGAGTTGCCCATACCAGCCAGCGAAGACGGGGCCGCAAGTCCAGCTCCGCGGGTTGGAGTCTCGTCCGTCGGTCGATCCCAGGGCCCGGTCGAAATCCCAGTGGGGCCCAAAGATGAGCTTCTGGTTCCGGGGTTTGTGGAAGTAGGCGCTCAAGACCATCGTGTCGACATTGCCTGAGAGCATTTCCAGGATGTGGTAGTCGATGGCCCGCCCCATCTCGATGTAGTTCTCGTAGCTGTTGGTGGGGTTGCGTCGGTTGGCTGCGAGGAAACCCCGGCTCATGCCGTTGACGTAGTCGGTCAGGTACTTTTTCTGGGCGGCCCGTTGCGCTAGCTTCAGATCTTTTTCCTTGGGGTTGATCATGGCCACGCTCATGCCTCCCATGGTCACCCCGGTGTCACCGGGATCGAGGCGGTCGATCTTCATGACGTAGGGGCCGGTGATGTCCGGAAGCGTTTTGTCTTCGGGTTGCAGTTTGGGGCCCGGGATGCGTTTGCCACCCACGCCGATCTTCTCGGTCAGCACATAAAGCCCCTCGTACTGATTGGTGGTCAGAGGCCCCAGCTTATTGATGAACACCTCCACGAACCGAGTCCGAGGTGAGTACTCACCGATGTCGCGCGCCAGTTGGTGTATGAATGGATTATGAATGCAAACCGGCTCGAAATTGTTCGGAGCATACAGCACCCATTCCGATTCTGCGGGCATTCCCAGCGCCGGCAGTTCGAGATCCTGATTGTAGTCATCAGTCCATTGCAGTGCGTACTGCTTCTTGGCCAATCCGGCACTGCTCGAGCCCCGGATCTTAATGCCGCCCCGCGCGGTGAAGTCAGGTTTTCCGGTGACGCGCGCCACCCCGTTCTTCGGCTCGAACAGCGACAAGGCCACCACCGTGTTAATACTCTCGCTGGGCATTTTTCCGAAGGTGGTGATGACTAACAGCGGTAGATCCGAGCGGAATTGCTGGATGTTGGGGTTCGAGACGCTCTGGAGAGGGTCTCCCCAGGCGTTGGTTCCCTGGACCGGCCCTGCCGACGATACAAATAGAGGCGTGTAGTATTCGGTGTGAACGGGGCCCGGCAGGTGATTAGTCCGGAAGGCTCGGGCCCGCAGCATGAGCGCGTTGTTGGTCACCAGCACCAAGGGTTGGGTGTAGGTAAACCCGTTGGTGAGGGAGGGTATGCGGCCATCCAGCGAGTAGCGGATCAGCGCATTGGGGGCTGTTGCCGACAGGGACAGTCGGAGGGTTAGATTCAATTTGGGATCCGGAATTAGCCCGCCGTTTTGAGAAAACAGAACCGCTGGAGCAAATCCGACTCCGGAAATGGAGTTGGGCGCCCCGGGTGTCGGGGTCGCCAGAAATCCACTTTGCGAGGTGTCACCGTTGGCTCGTCCATAGGCAGCATTCTCCGGAGTAGCCGGGTACTTGGGGGCGAAGGCATCGACGGTGACACCGTCGGGTGCGCTCAGGCCGAGATACTCGCCCTCGCTCTTGAGTTTGAAATCGGTATGGAGGCGGTTGGTGACGCTGGCGCGGTCTTTGCCGGAGGCGAACACCACTAGGAACCCCCGGGCCGGAAGCGTGATGTCGGGGAAGGTCCAGGGGCGTGGGTTCGTGGGGTCATCGGTCAGGTGCCATCCCGCCAGTTGGATGTCCTGATCGGTGATGTTCTGGAGTTCAATCCAGTCTTCGTAGTCGCCCTCTTCGTCTCGGAGGGTCTTCTGGTTGTCCGGGACCACTTCCGACAGAATGACTCCCCCGGGTCGCGGCGGCGGCAGTAGTTGATACTCGATGGGCTTGGTTCCGGCGAAACGGTTGGGAATGTCCGCCAAATCCCGGATATCGGCGTCACTGGCCCAGGTGAGCGACGCATTGCCGAGACGGAGCTCTGGGAGCGTGAACACGTAAACATCGGCGCTCACAGGTCTCATGGCGGTCGCCGCAAGGCCATTGACTCGAAGGTCTCCAGCATCGACGCCCTGAACCGCTTCGCTGAAATGCACTTCGACTTGGGAGAGGCTGAAAACAAAGCCCGATTCTGGAAAGATTGCCTCGATCGTCGGTGGAACCACTTCGGCGTCGGCCAGACCCCGGGTTGTCAGCAGGCAGAGCAGGGGAAGACCAAGCGATATAAGGAATCGGCGGGAGGGACTCATCGGGAATGCCCTCAGGCTACCGGCTCCCCTTGCGGTGGCGAACTCAGAGATGGCTTTTTGAGCGGTTTCTCGGAGCGGAGCGTGTCGATGTTACACCTCTGGCATTTGTCCCGGTTTGAAGTTCGAGGTAGTGTCCTCTCGATGATGGGTTGTGTTCGCTCTGCAATTAGGGTCGCTTGGGTTGGTAGTTGGCTGCTCAGTGCCTGGGGTGGTGCCCCATTAATGTTGGCCGCGCCTGCGCTCCAAGAAGCACCGACGCCGGCATTGGGCTTGGAATGGGGCGTGGGTCGATGGGTTCCCGATCTGGAAATCCGGCCAGAATCCGGGTCGCGCTCATCGCTCTCTAAGCTCACCCGAGATGCGCGTGCGGTGGTGATCGCCGTGACGAGCAGCAGTTGTCCGGTCTCCGGGCGCTATGGTCCGACACTGGCTGCCCTCGAGAAGGAGTATGCCAGCCGGGGTGTGCGGTTCATTTGGATTAATCCGGTACCAACCGATTCCAAGGCCTCCGTGCGGCAATGGATTCGGGACCAGGGAGTCCAAGGTCCTTACGTGCGCGATGAGCGGGGAGACATTGCGAAAGCACTGGGCATCCGATCGACGGCGGAGGTCTTCGTCTTGGATGCCGCCCGCACGGTTCTATTCCGAGGGGCTGTGGATGATCAGTATGGCTTGGGTTATTCTAAGGCGGCGCCGAACCAACGGTTTTTAGTGAGCGCCCTCGAGTCGGTTCTCTCAGGGAAAAAAGTAGAAACGGCCTGCACCAGCGTTCCGGGTTGCGCTCTTGAATCGGCCGCGCCCGTGGCTGTTTCTGAGCCGGTGACTTACCACAACCGGATTTCCCGAATCCTGCAGCAGTCGTGCGTACCGTGTCACCGAGAGGCAGGTATCGCTCCATTCGCGTTGACCACTCCCGCCGAGGTGGCTGCGCATGCCGGCATGGTCCGCAAGCAAGTGACTCAAGGGGTCATGCCTCCGTGGTTTGCGGCGTCGCCGACTCACGGTCCCAGCCCCTGGCTAAACGACCGCAGCCTCCCGGCCGCCGACAAGGCGGATTTGTTGGCGTGGATGGAGCAGGGCCGGCCTGAAGGGAAAACCTCCCACGCTCCCAAACCGCAAACCTATCCCTCCGAATGGCAGTTGGGTGAGCCGGATACCATCATTCGGCTTCCGGAACCGGTAGACGTGGCCGCGTCGGGTGTCATGTCGTACATTAATATCGATGTACCTACGGGATTCGACAGCGATCGATGGGTTCAGGGGTGGGAAATTCGCCCCACGGCACGGGATGTCGTCCACCATGTCTTGGTTTATGTGTTGCCGCCGGGGAACGACGGGAAACCCCAGAGGAACCGCCCTATCGACGGTACGAGCAGCTACCTCGCCGCCTATGCGCCGGGCTATCAGGCTGTTTCATATCCGGAGGGGTGGGCCAAATTTATCCCGGCCGGTTCCACGCTGCACTTCCAACTGCATTATACTCCCAAGGGCAAGGCCACCCGCGACCAGAGCGCTCTGGGACTGAAGTTCTCCAAGACACCGCCGAAGCATGAGGTGCGTGTCAGCGCCATCGCTGGCGCCATCGACATTCCGCCCGGCGATCCCGACTTCATGGTCGAGGGCAAACTACCGGTGCCGCAGTCCGCGCGATTGATGTCCTTCATGCCGCACATGCATGTCCGCGGGAAGGCTTACCGGTATGAGCTCGAATTGCCCGGGAGCGCGCCCAAGACCCTCCTGGATGTTCCGCGTTACGATTTTAACTGGCAGTTGCTCTACCGCTTGTCCGAGCACATCGACTTGCCGGCCGGCAGTGTCCTCAAGGGCATCGCTCGCTACGACAACAGCGCCGGCAATCCGGCCAATCCCGATCCGACCCGCCGAGTGCAGTGGGGTGAGCAGACCGATGAGGAGATGATGCTCGGTTACATCGAATACTACCTACCCGAAGTGGCTCCCGGAACGCCGGTGGATCCGCGTCCTACTGCGGGGCGTCGCGGAGGATCCAAGGCCTTTGATTCGCTGGATCGAAACCACGATGGCCGGATCACCCTCGACGAATCACCGTCACCGGACCAGTTCAAGGCGGCCGATGCGAATGGGAATGGCGAGGTGAGTCGCGAGGAATTGAAGGCGTTTCTGCAGAAGGTGAACCCTCGCCGTGCTGCTGGCTCCAAACCGTCATCGGAAGCACCGTGAGAATAGGCTGACGAGCTGGACAGATCTTTTGACGATCCCAGCGTTGCGAGTGGGGACTTGCTCCGTGGCTTGCTCTGCGGTTGTTCCCTGACGGAATTCAGGAAACACTGGTGGCGTTGTTCCCCATGACTGAATTGATGCCACCGCGCCAGGCCTCTGGGTTTCCAAGAGGTGTGACGGCCTGGTTGAACACGGGAGTGTCTCGTATTTTTCGAAGGGTCGTCCCACTGGCTATGGCTGTCGCGATGCTGGCTCAGACCGAGGCGGCAGAGCCGGCCGCTTCGGGGTCTCTCTTCAATCGAGCCCAGACGCATTGGGCCTTCCAACCGTTGTTGGCATCGGTGCCAGGTCGAGGGTCTCAACCCGCGTCTCCTGGATCCGAGGTGGGCCCCTTGGACCGGTTTGTCGAACTGCGCTTGCGAGCTCAGGGCTTGTCCCCAAGCCCGCAGGCCGATGCGGCCACCCGTTTGCGCCGGATGGCATTGGTACTCACCGGATTGCCTCCGACTCCGGAAGATCTCCAGGCCTTTGTCGCTGACCACCGACCCGAGGCCACGGAGCTTTGGTTGGAGAGGTCTCTCGCCTCACCGGCCTATGGAGAACGCTGGGCCCAGCACTGGCTGGATGCGGCGGGGTATGCCGATTCCAACGGATACTTCAACGCCGACTCGGATCGCCCCTTGGCCTTTCGTTACCGGGACTACGTGATCCGGTCGATCAACCAAGACAAACCGTTTGACCGCTGGGTCCGGGAGCAATTGGCCGGCGACGAAATGGCAGGATGGAAGCCCGGCGATCCGGTGACTCCGGAAATCCGGGAGTTGCTGGAAGCGACCCATTTCCTGCGCAACGGTCAGGATGGTACCGGCGAATCGGACGGCAATCCGGATGAGGTCCGTGTGGATCGCTATTATGCGTTGGAAGCCTGCCAGCAAATCATCGGCTCCAGCCTGCTGGGATTAACGGTTCAGTGTGCCAAGTGCCACGACCACAAGTTCGAACCCATCACCCAGAAGGACTATTATGCATTTCAGGCCTTCTTCTATCCGGCCTTTCCGATCGAGGATTGGGTGAAGCCCAACGACCGGGTCATCGAGGCGCCGCTGAGCGGTGAACACGCCGACTGGTTGGCATCCGAGCGTCGCTGGGAACACGGCGAAGCCCAAGCCCGTGCGGCGTTGTCGCGCTGGATGGTCGAGCATCAGTCTCCGCTGAAACCCTTATGGGAAGACTCGTTCGACGGCCTGGGATCTCTCGGAGACCGTTGGTCCAACACGGTGCCTGGAGAGGATCAACCTGCTGGCTCACCGCCCGTTTCCATCGGCGGTTCGGTGGGCCCCGCGGCGCGGGTGAAGGAGGGCGTTTTGCAACTGATCGAAGGCGGCGGGTCTGGGGACCGGTGGTTGTCCACTCGTTCACCGTTCTCGTGGCAACCGCCGTTGGTGGGGGATTGGATTCAGGTTACCTTTGACCTGGTCGCATCGAAGATCGAAGGCCAAGCCCAGGATTCCGATCGCATCGGTTACGTGCTGGCCGCCCACGATTTTGCTGATCGCGGAACTCAGTCCGGCGGCAACCTACTCATCGACGGTCACCCTACTGGGGCCAGCACCGTGCACCTCGATTACCCCGGTGCGGACTCCAAGTCCATTGGCAGCATTGGTGGGCAAGGTTATCGGGCCGGGCACAATTACGGCGTCCGCATCACCCGTTTGGAGAAAGACCGATTCTCGCTCCAGCACTGGGTGGATGGGATGGCCGATGGAACTCCGCTGACCTTGTCGGCCTCGGACCTGCCGCCGGGCGGGTTTGCCTTTGAGTTGTGTTGTGGCCGTAGCTTCCAGGTCGATCAGGTGCGTATTCAGGCTTCTCCGCGTGCGGGAACCCCAGAATACGAGCGCTGGTTGACCTACGAACGGGCACTGCAAACTCAAGTCCAGGAGAGGGACCGTCGGTTGGCTGTTATCAAGGCTCAGCGATTGCCCAAACCGGGACGCATTGCGTGGGTCAGCGACGTGCATTCGGAGCCACGCCCGGTGCCCTTGCTAAAACGCGGCAACCCCAAGACCCCGGGTGAGCCGGTCGAGCCGGCCTTTCCGGGGTTTCTGGATCGCGGGCAGAAACTCCCAGCGGCGTTGCCTGTCCCTCACGGGCGGACCACCGGCCGGCGGTTGGCTTGGGCGCACTGGTTGACGGCGCCCGGCACTCCGCAAGCGGCCTTGCTGGCGCGCGTCACCGTCAACCGGATTTGGCAGCAGTGCTGGGGTATCGGATTGGTGGAGACTTCAGAAAATCTCGGCTTGAGCGGAGCCCCTCCGACCCATCCGGAGTTGTTAGAATGGTTGGCGGCCGAGTTCGTGAATTCAGGCTGGAGCCTAAAGCATCTCCATCGGCAAATCTTGGGTTCCCGCACATTCCAGCAATCTAGTGCGCCCCGTGCGGAGGCGATGTCCGTCGATCCGTCCAATCGAGGATTATGGCGCTTCCCCGTCCACCGGCTCGATGCCGAGGGAATTCGTGACCTCATGATCGCAGTCAGCGGGGTTTTGGATCCGAAATCCAGCGGTCCGTATGTTCCTACCCCGCGCAACGGCGACGGAGAAGTTTTGGCAGAGGAGTCCGCGCCGGGAGCACGGGCTCGTTCAGTGTTTCTCCAACACCGTCGGACGCAGGTGCCGACCTGGTTGGTTAACTTCGATGCGCCGTCGGTGGTGTTCAACTGCACCCGTCGGGCCCGGACCACCATGCCGCTGCAATCCCTGAGCTTGCTCAATTCGGAGTTCACGCTGCAGCGGGCTCGGGATTTGGTTCTTCGGCTCGATCGGGAGTGCGGGGCTTCAGAGAAGGCGCGCATTCAGTGGGCCTTTTTGCTGGTTTGCAGTCGTGAACCCGATGCCTCCGAGCGCTCGGCGTCGGAAGAGTTTCTGCGCCATCAGCTATCTCTTTATACGGCCCATCCCGATTCCAACCAGCGGGCGTGGCGTGATTTCGCTCAATCGCTCTTCACCCTCAACGATTGCCTCTACCTCCGATGAACCCCTCCATGGATTTTCTGTCGCGGCGTGGTTTTCTGGGGCGTTCGGCCGGAAGCCTGGGTTTCCTGGCGCTTCAACAATTGTTGTCGCGGGATCCACTTCTGGCAGCTGGAGCCGTTGCGCCAGCACACCGACGACCTAAGGCGAGAGCGGTCATCAGTCTTTTTCAACACGGGGGACCCAGTCAGATGGATCTCTTCGACTACAAACCCGCTTTAAATCGTTGGAGTGGGCAACCGTATCCGGGTGGAGATCTGGAGGTTCACTTCGACAAGCAGGCAGGTAATGTATTGGGGGCTCCCTATCAATTTCGGCCTCAGGGTCAGTGCGGCATGCATCTTTCAGAATTGCTGCCGCATACCGGATCCATCGCCGACGACATTACCCTGATCCGTTCCATGACCACCGGGTCGGTGGATCACGAATCGGCGTTGCGCATCATGCATACGGGGCGGTTTCTGGCGGGATTGCCCTCGATGGGTTCCTGGGTGCTGTATGGCCTAGGTTCGGAGAATGAAAATTTGCCGGCGTACGTGGTGCTGTCGGATCCCGGGGGCCTCCCGGTCGATGGTGAGCGGAATTGGTCCTCCGGATTCCTTCCGGCGTTGTATCAGGGAACGCCCTTCCGCAGTGGCAAGACGCCGGTGTTTCATTTGCAAACACCGGCCGGTGTTTCTGCCGAGGCGCGGCGTCATCAATTGGACTTCATCACCCGTCTGAACCGGCATCAGTCCGAGCGCGATCCGGCCAATTCCGAATGGCAGGCACGGTTGGCCCAATTCGAGACCGCCGCCCGCATGCAAACCGCCGTGCCCGAGGTGATGGACGTGTCGGGGGAATCGGCGGCCCCGCGGCGGCTCTACGGCCTCGACCACCCGGTGACTGCCGAATACGGGCGGCGGTGCCTCATCGCCCGGCGTCTGGTCGAGCGGGGCGTGCGGTTCGTGCAGTTGTTCTTGAGCGGTCAGCCTTGGGACACCCACGACAAAAACGCCGAGCGTCTCAAGGGCCTCTGTGCCATGACCGACCAGCCCAGTGCCGCACTGGTCCAGGACCTCAAAGCCCGTGGGTTGCTCGACGACACCATTGTGCTTTGGACCGGCGAATTCGGGCGTCTGCCGATCTCCCAGGGCAAAGACGGTCGCGATCACAATCGGCACGCATTTTCTCTGTGGGTTGCGGGTGGCGGTTTTAAAGCGGGGCATGTCCACGGAGCGACCGATGAGTTCGGCTACAAGGCGGTTCAGGACGTGGTGAGTGTCCACGACTTCCATGCCACACTGTTGGGACAATTGGGGCTAGATCACACCCGCCTCCATGTTTCCCACGAGGGACGCGAAGCGAGCCTCACGGATGCGGAAGTGACCGGAGCCAAGCCGGTGCCCTCACTCCTGGCTTAAGCCCTCACTCCGAAAGATCCCAGCGTTGCGAGATTACCCACGGGCCGTACCGTCACGCCAGCATGGCGTTTGAATCGTTCCGGGACTGGGTAGAGTCGCTCGAAAAAGCGGGTGAGTTGATCCGTATTTCGCATCCCGTCGCCACGGAGTTGGAGATCACCGAGATCGCCGACCGTGAAATGAAGAAGCCGGGTGGCGGCAAGGCGTTGCTCTTCGAGAAGCCCACGGTCCGGGGCGTTGTTTCCCCGTTCCCGGTGGCCATCAATACGCTCGGCTCCTGGAAGCGCATGGCCATGAGCATGAATGCCGCTTCGGTGGACGACGTGGCCGCCGAACTGGGTGGACTCATGAAGGCCCGCCCCCCGGCTTCCATGAAAGAGGCGTTGCGGCTCCTGTCGCTGGCCTTGGATTTGCGCCATGCGAAACCTAAGACGGTGAAGAGTGGCCCCTGCAAGGAGGTGATCCACCGATTCGATGCCCCGGCTCGTCGGCAGGAGCCGTGGCCCGATGCGCCCGACTGGCGGAAGGGAACCGATCCGTTGCCACCCACACTGGCCGACTTGCCCATCCTCAAGTGCTGGCCGCTCGATGGGGGGCGTTTTGTGACGTTGCCGTGCGTGGTTACGCAAGATCCGGACACGGGGGCCCGCAATTTGGGCATGTACCGGATCCAGGTTTACGACGACCGCACGACCGGTGTGCACTGGCAGTTGCAGAAGGTCGCTGCGCGCCACGGCCGTCGTTATTACGAGACCGGTCAACGCATGCCTGTCGCCATCTTTCTCGGTGGCGATCCCATGTTCCCCTTCGCCGCCACTGCTCCATTGCCCGATGGATTGGATGAATTCTTGTTGGCTGGATATTTGCGCAAAAAGGCCGTCGAACTGGTGAAGTGCGAGACCAATGACCTCGAAGTTCCGGCCAATGCCGACTTTGTCATCGAGGGGTATGTGGATCCGACCGAACCCCTGCGGATGGAAGGCCCCTTTGGAGACCACACCGGATATTACACGCTGCCTGAGCCGTATCCCGTGCTCCATGTTACGGCCATTACCCATCGTAAGGATGCGGTGTATCCGGCCACCATCGTGGGCATTCCGCCGATGGAGGATTTCTACATTGGTGCGGCGTCGGTGAAGCTCTTCCTGCCGATTTTCCAGATGAACTTCCCGGAGATCGTGGACATCTCTCTGCCGGCAGAAGGCACCTTCCACAACTTGGTGGTGGTGAGCATTCGCAAGACCTATCCCATGCAGGCCTACAAGATCATGCACGGCCTCTGGGGCATGGGGCAGATGATGTTCTCGAAGTACATCATCGTGGTGGATGCCGAGGTGAATGTTCACGATACCCGCGAGGTGCTCTTCCACCTCTTCGCTGACACCGATCCGCAGCGCGACACCTTGCTGACGCGCGGACCGTCCGATGTGCTCGACCATGCGACCTCGCACATCGGCGTCGGCGGAAAAATGGGGTTCGACGCTACGCGCAAGCTGCTGGGCGAAGGATTCGATCGCCCTTGGCCGCCGATCATCCAGATGGATGCGGCGGTGAAGGCGAAGGTCTCCTTGATGACGTCTCCGGGTTGAATCTCAGCAACGTTCCGGCACCTACGGAAAGTTGCCGGTTTGAAAACTACGGTTTTGCCGGATCCTCGGATCTGTTTTCTTCCAAATTAAGAACTACCGGTTTCTTCCGTCTTCCAGATGAGGTCGAAAGAGTCCGGGTCCCGCCAAACTAAATAAACAGTCACTCGAGCAACCGACAATTTTGGGGCCGGATCGATGATCCGTTGAGTGTCTGGGTTCAGTGGTTCTCAAACCGGCAGTGTGCGACGACGATTATTTTTCCCAGCGCATTGCCTCACGATTTTGGTTACTGGAGGCGAGGGAATAATTGTCGTTGAACACGGCAGGTTCCGTCGGTTTTCACTTCGTCACTGACAGCTGAACTGCCCCGTTTAACGCGGGGCGCCGTTGAAGGTATCGAGCGAATGGGTTGCGTCCGGCGCAGCCTAGCCGAATCAGCGCGCGGTCTTCCTCGGGGAGGCTGCTTTCAGGGTTTCTTTAAGCGGTACCTCGCAGAAGGTGAGCGCAGCGATGCCATTGAGGCCGCGCAACAGGCGTTCCGGATCCCAAGACGCGCTGTCGAGGTAAGTGAGGGTTTTGGCCTCGTAAGGTTGTTGCAAGGTTAGGATCAACCGGTTGCCGTCGGCCTTACCGGAAGCGATGCGATCCTTGCTGCCATCGAGCCAGAAATCGCGGATTAGAGCAGGATCCCAGCGCACGGGTTGATCGAACTCCAACACCAATTGGGAGTGGGTTGAATCCGCATAGGCGGCCCGCAACAAGTGGGGAGCCGTGATGGATTTCTTGGGTTCTAGCCCGTGCAGATCGCGATCGATCAACGGGGCGATGAGGCGGGCCATCTCCGCATAGCCTTGGGCCGGATAGTGGCATCCTCCGGGAGGTTGGATGCCCAGACTGGACATCACTGTTAGGTGCGACAGGGCCGAGGGGAGATTTCGCTGCACCTCTCGGAGTCGGTTGTCTGATCCATCGGTGCCCATGGAACAGGCCTTGGGCCAGATCTGGAAGGCGTAGTGGTGGCGTAGGTTCGGGTAATCGGTGGCCCAGGCCGCGGCGAGGTCGATGAAGAGTGATCGGTACGTTTCCCAACCATAGCCACCACTGGGGCCGTCAGCGCCTTGGTCGTTTTCGCCCTGATGCCAAATCACCGCGCGGACGCCGTGGGTTAGCCGTGCGGCGCGCGCTCGAGCCAGCAAGCGACCGTAGATCGTGGTTGGGTCCGTTGGATGGGTTGGGTTGCGCTGATGCTGATCGATACGGCTGCCCCCCACGGCTCCATTCAAGAAGCAAACCGGGATCTGGTGGGTTTCGACCAAGTGGCGGACCAATTCCATGGCCCAATAGCCGACTTGATGGCGTTCACTGTCCCGCCCGCGATGGAAGGCCGTGCCCCAAGATCCTGCCTCAGCGGGTTCATTCCCCATGCTGCCGAAAGATCGGATCCAATTGCTGCGGAAGTCGGGTTTGTCCGGGCCCCAATCCGTGGCAACCGCATTGGATTGTCCATCGATCAGGTAGGCATCTCCGCACGCGATATTTGTAGCTGAATGAACTCGTGTCTCCCGCCCCTCATGGAGGCGAACCAATTCGAAACGGTATTGGATGAGCCCGGGCTTGAGGGGTAGATCGAAGCGGAAAGACCGATCCGCCTTCACCCGTTCCCGGCGTTGCGTCACGAGCCTGTCCCTAGCCCCCGCATTCCCCGACGTATCTTGGGCAAACAATCGAACCACCACCGCCTCGGCGGGTTCTTGGATGGAGCCCGTCGCGACCAGGGTTCCCTCATTGCGGTCGTTTCGGGCGTAGAACTGGTTGTCCTGTGGCAACTCTGCGGATTCGGGGGATCGTTGAACCCACCCATCATGGCTCGGAGGTTGGACTGTTAACGTTACTGATCGGCGGATCGGCGTGCCCCCATTGTCGATTGTGGCGGTCACGGTCAAGTGGCCCTCATGAAGTGCCCGTTTCAGGATGAGGTCATGGCCCTGAATTTCCCGGACCGTGGCCAGTGGCTCCACAGACCAGGTCACCTTCAGTTTTGAAGCTCCGGCAGCGATGAGTGCTGCTTCGGTCGATTTTAGTTGGGCCTTCAATCGTAGCGGACTGCGCCCGTCCCAGCGACTGGGTGCCCTTAGTGAGAACTCCGGATCCGGGATGGCTTCGCGAAGGGTGACAGGGATCTCCTGCTGGCGAATTCCTTCGGGGTACGCTGCATGGAAAGTCAGGGTTACCGATGAGTCTCCTGAAACCCGACCCGCCTCGAGCCGGTAACGGAACTGGTTCACCGCCACAACCACCGGCTTCCCGTCGGCTTCCCGTCGAGTCCACCACACCCTCTGCGCCCCGCCGGCCCTCGCCATCAACCCCAGAGCCTGTCCCTCCTCCAAGAAAACCGGAGCCTGTCCCTTGGAGGTAGCCTGTCCCTTGGAGATAGCCTGTCCCTTGGTGATAGCCTGTCCCTTGGTGATAGCCTGTCCCTTGGTGATAGCCTGTCCCTTGGAAGTTTCGGTCGTTACATCCACCGCGGCATTGAAATCGCGACCGGATTGAACGAGGGGCCCGACGACGGTTTGTAACGGTTTTTGGTTCTGATACTCCAATCGGATCCAATCTGGGCTGCGAACCTGATTTGAAACGCGAACTTCATCGATAACGCCGTCAAAATCGAAGTGGTCGTACCACCCCCCAATCCACAGCCTGGCCGGTTGCCGTAGGTTCAATGGAGCTCTGGGTGTCCGGGAGACTCCGTCCAAGATTCCGTTGATGTAGACCTTGGATTCACCGGCTTCCCAGGTGTGGACGACATGGGTCCACTGATGGGCAGGGACCGGGTTCTGGGTTGCGACGTTGGCTCCGGAAAAATAGCAGTCCAACCGGACTTGAGGTGGGCTGGTGTAGTGGAGGACCACCTTACCTTGGTTGTGTTCATTGCCCCAAGCCAGGATCCGGCCGTTGGGTTGATCCGCCCAAAACCATGCTTGCGAGGTGTGCGGGCCAGCGCCGGCCGGGTAGCGGTTGGAGGTGTTCCCTCCAAAGATGCCTTGGCCTTCCTTAAAGCGTCGGGCGGTTCCGATGACTCCGGGCCTCGGGGTGGTTCCACGGTTTTCCGAAGCCAGGGTTCCGGTGGTGTCCTGGATCGACTCTCCGAGGTGCCAGGTTCCGATATATCCATGGGATGGGTTGAAGACCTGGGATCCGCTAGAAGCGGTTGGGGCGGTCGGATTTCCCCAGTGAACGCGGAGTTCTTGGCGCTGGTTGCCGCGGATCTGGGGAATCAGCACCCAAATCGCAGCGGAACCCTTGTCGGTGTCCCAGGATTCGATTTCGAAAGGAAGAGCCTGTCCCTCGTGTGTTGAAAAGCGCAGGTCCTCCCCATGGGGACAGGCTTGGGTGAAGTCGAAGTCGTCGCGGCCAAGTCGGACCAGGAGGGGAAAAGACTCGAGCGTGACCCCATCCGGAAGGTCGGCTCCATCCGGTGTTGTGAGGACGAATAGAGAGGCGGAGTGTTTCCATTCAGGAAATAGGGGGGAGGCGCTCGGGCGGGTGGTTGCCGTGGCCCTATGCGATGCTGTCATGGACTCCCACCGCGCGGCCATGGCCAGAACCCGTTCAGGATGCTTGGAGGCCAGATTGATGGTTTCAGACCGATCCTGAGCGAGATTGTAGAGTTCCCATGCGCTGTGTGCGCCGGTTGCTACGATTTTCCAGTCACCCTCCCGAAGGGCTCGGTTGCCTTCATGTTGCCACCAGAGGGCTTCTCGCTTCAGATCGGTGTCTTGAGCAAAGGTTCGGACGAGGCTGAGCCCCGGCGGCTTCGGCATTTCCGGGGGATGATCCTTTTCTGGCCAGTTCCCTCCGGCCAATTCCAGAACCGTGGGGACCAGATCGATGAGATGGCCCGGCGTCTTTCGCAACGCGCCGTGGTGGGTGATGCCTTGAGGCCAATGAGCGATGAATGGAGTAGCAATGCCCCCTTCATGCACCCAGGTCTTGTGACGGCGGAACGGCGTGTTGGCCAAAGAGGACCAACCTGGGCCGATGCTGAGAAAAGTTGCTCCGGTTCCGCACAGCGCATCGGGATGATGTCCGTCGCCGCGCACCATGATCTCTGCGCTGGCACCATTGTCCGAAAGGAACAAAATCAGCGTGTCCTCGAAGTGGCCCATGGTCTGGAGTTGGCGGACGATCCGGCCGATTTCCTGATCCATCCGATCCACCATGGCCGCGTGGACCGCCATCTTGTCGGCCTGAAAACGGCGTTGGCTGCTGGACAGTTCCCCCCAAGGCAGTGGCCGGTTTACCTCGTTGGCACCCAGAGATTTGAGGGCATCGGGAAAGTCGTAGGGAGGCCCGATTTCGCGTTCTATCGGCGGTAACGTTCCGGAGACCACGCCGGATGATTGGATTCGATTCCAGCGTTCCTCCCGGAGTTGATCCCATCCGCTCAGGTAGCGATTGCGATGGCGTTCCACATCACTGGCCGGGGCCTGAACCGGGAAATGCGGTGCCGTGAACGCTACGAAACTGAAGAACGGCCGATCTTGGAACTGGGTTGCGTGTTCTTTCAGGCACCGGATCGCGTGATCTGCGATCGCTGTAGTGGCGTAATAATTCGAGTTGGTGGGGACAGGCTCTAGCGCGACATCATCTTCCGAATGGAACCGGGGTGCGAAATACCGGTCGTGATCATCCAATCGATACGACCGCTCAAATCCATTGGCCAGCGGCTTGCCATCCACATGCCATTTCCCGGAATGGTAGGAGCGATAGCCCAGGGTCTTCAGGTATTCGGGCAGGAGTTTGGCCCAGGAGGGGCGTTTTCCGTTGGTGCCGCTCGGGACACCGGGGACGGCATCCCGTCGCACCTGCTGCGCGTAGAACCCGCTCAGGGCAGCAGCGCGGGAGGGCCAACAGCGAGCCGTATTGTAAAACTGGGTGTAGCGAAGTCCGCCCGAGGCGAGAGCGTCGAGGTGGGGTGTCGGAATCTCGCCTCCGTAACACCCGAGATCCGAGAACCCCAAATCATCCGCCAGAATCAGGACCACATTGGGGCGGTCGGCTGGTTTTCCAGCCAGCGCGGTCAAAAAAGAGCCTGTCCCTAATAGAGCGATCAGGATCCAACCCAGTTTTCTTCGCAGATTCATGATGAGAGGAGGGGGACAGGCTATTGAAAGGAAGGGACAGGCTAAGGTGCGCGGGTGACTTTGTGAATTAGGGGTCGGCTATCAACCAATGGAAATGGAAAGTCCTGACGGTGTGCAGTGGTTGGTCGGACACTACCAGATAAGGGACAGGCTGTTTTTGGCGAGGACAGGCTGTTGCCGCGGGTTTTGGGATCAAACAACTGGAGAATATTCCCGAAGGCTTGAGTCAGGGCTTGCGGGGAACCAGTAACAAGGAACCGGTATCCAGGCTGGGGCGATTCGGGTCTTTATTCAGAGCCGAAACGGGGTAGTTCGTCGTCCAGGAAGTGTATCGAGAATGACTCACTGCAAGGCGCAGATTAGGCCGGGTTTCGCCTAAGGAAAACAGTAGGGCGACCCGTTGCTCCGGAAGCACAAACCTCCCGTCGGCGTCGCTGTTGGCAAAATCTTGTCGCAACACCTGTTCTTCGGCCGCCTTCAGGAAACCACCCGTGGCATGGCGGTGGGTCCAGAGAGTTCGCCCCACCATGGCATTGGGGACAGGCTTCCCGGTGACCGAGTCGGTGATTCGGCCGCTCATTCGAGCCGCTGTGTAGGTCACGGACGGGCCGCTGAGGGATCCGCATCCACAGAGCAGGGTTACCGCGAGTAAAAAAAACGAGAGTTGTGAACCAGTCATACAACGACTGGCGCTCCTCAATGAATTTCAGGGGTCGCCAGAAGGCGTTGAATCTCCCGAATCAGACGGTTCATGGCGAACGGTTTTTCTAGGACCACTTGCGCTCCGGCTTGAGCCGCCAATTCCAGGGAACGATCGTTTCGCAGGTCCGCATCGGCCGACATGGCAATGATCGGGAGCAATGCACTGGTTTGCCGCACGGTTTGTATGAGCTCGATCCCGGAGATTTCTGGCATCATCAGGTCCGTCAACATCAGGTCGACGCGCTGGGTTTCCAAACACGCCAAAGCTTCCCGACCGTTGCCTGCGGCCACGACGGAGAATCCGGATCGTTCCAGAAAACGATGAATGATGCCGCGCAAGTCGATGTCGTCATCGACTAGGAGGATCAGAGCTTTGGATGGTTTTGTGGCGGACACCCTTCGATTTTGATGTGGATGGGTTATCGGACGCTCAACCGAAAGGCTTGAGCCAAACCAGTAAAACTCTTCGAGACACCATTATCCCCTCCGCGAGTGGAAGGGGAAACCCACGGGCCGCGCCGCCAATTCGCGGAACCAACTCAAACAGGGTTCTTCCTATTTTTCGGCCAATCTCTATTCTTCGCTGCCTGTTTCCGGGGTGTTTTGAAATCCCAAAATCGTATACCATGACGTCCGCCCAGATCCGCCAGTCGTTCTTGGACTTCTTCCGTTCCAAGCAGCACACGATCGTTTCCAGCTCCAGCCTCATGCCGGACAGCCCCAACTTGCTGTTCACCAATGCTGGCATGAATCAGTTCGTTCCAATTTTCTTGGGCGAACGAAAAGCTGATGTCTCCAAGTGGGCCGGTTCGGTTCCGGCACTTGATACTCGGGCCGCAGACACCCAGAAGTGCATCCGTGCTGGTGGCAAACACAACGATTTGGATGACGTCGGCCTGGACACCTATCACCACACCTTTTTCGAGATGCTGGGGAATTGGTCCTTCGGCGACTACTTCAAGAAGGACGCCATCGATTGGGCCTGGGAGTTGGTGATCGAGGTCTGGAAGTTTCCGCCCCAGCGCGTCTACGCCACGATTTACCAGCCCAATGCGGCCAAGAAAGATCCGGCCGAGCGCGATCAGGAAGCTTGGGAACTGTGGGCAGCGAAGTTTCGGGCGGTCGGTCTGGATCCGGAAATCCACATCGTCAACGGCGGAAAGAAGGACAACTTCTGGATGATGGGCGAAACTGGCCCCTGCGGTCCGTGTACCGAAATCCATGTCGATTTACGCCCCGGCCCTCGCGAGACCTCGATTGAGGAGCAATCCGAGGGAGCTAAGTTAGTCAACGGGTCCGACGCTCGATGCATCGAGATCTGGAACAACGTCTTCATCCAGTATAACGCCAATCCGGACAGTACCTTTACGCCGCTGCCGGCGCAGCACGTCGATACGGGTATGGGCTTTGAGCGGGTGGCTTCGATCATTCAGGGAACACGAGGGCTCACGGATTTTCAGAACGCGAAAATCTCCAACTACGAGACAGATATTTTCCGCCCGATCTTCGACGAGATCGAACAACTCAGCGGCCAGAAATACGGTTCCACGTTGCCAAAGCAGGGCAGCACCGGAGACACCGAGCAGGAGAAGGTGGACGTGGCCTTCCGGGTCATCGCCGACCACATTCGAACGCTGAGTTTTGCCATCGCCGACGGTATCCAACCGGGCAACACCGACCGCAATTATGTCCTGCGCCGAATCCTGCGCCGCGCGGTGCGGTACGGGCGGACGCTCGGGTTTCACGAGCCGTTCTTCTACAAGCTCGTTGACGTGCTGGTCCGAACCATGGGCGATGTGTTTCCGGAAATCCGCACCCGCAAGCAGCAGGTGAAGGATGTTCTCCGCCTTGAGGAAGAAGCCTTCAATCGCACCTTGGATCGCGGTATCGAGCTGTTCGAGAAGGAGTCTTCTCAGGCCGGGTGTTCGCAAATCTCTGGAGCCTTCGCATTCCGTTTGTATGACGAGCAGGGCTTCCCGATCGACCTCACCGAACTCATGGCTCGCGAGCGCGGACTGTCGGTGGACAAGGTTGGCTTTGAGGAACTAATGGATGTGCAACGAGCCCGTGCCCGAGCCTCCCAGAAAAAGCAGGTCATTGAACTCTCGCAAATTGAGACCAAGTCTTCGACCCGGTTCCTCGGATATAACACCTTGGAAATCGATGCCCAAGTTTTGGAAGTGGTCGAGCTGAAGGACAAAATTGCCATCATTCTCGACGCTTCCGCTTGCTACGCTGAGATGGGCGGGCAATTGGGCGACACCGGGGAAATGAGTGGCTCCGGACAGCTATGGCGCATCGCCAGCACCCAAAAATCCGGCAACGTCTGGCTGCATTTTATTGAAGGCGGGGAGGCTCCGGTGGTTGGCTCATCGGTGAGTCTCCGCGTCGATGCAGACCGTCGGCATGCTATTGAGCGTCACCATACGGTGACTCACCTGCTGCATTGGGCGCTGCACGAAGTCGCTAGCAAGGAGGCCTCCCAGAAGGGGTCCAATGTCACTCCTGAGAAGCTGACGTTCGATTTCAACAGCGCCGCGCTGACCTCTCAGCAAGTTGTCGACATCGAGCGTTTGGTCAATGAGCGCATCCTAGAGAACGCCCATGTGGGATGGGTCGAGGTGCCGCACGCCGAAGTGAAGAACCGCAAGGATGTGCTCCAATTCTTCGGTGACAAATACGGCGACATTGTTCGTGTCGTGCAGATCGGCGGACAGGCTGCCCAGCTCAATGGGTATTCTATGGAGCTTTGCGGCGGAACACATACCCGGGCCACGGGTGAGATTGGAATGTTTCGCATCCTTGGTGAATCGGCAGTAGCCGCCGGAGTGCGCCGCATTGAAGCCATCGCCGGGTTGCCCTCCCTCGACAAAGCACGCGCAGACGAGGCCCTGATCCGCTCATTAGCAGCCAAACTCAACAGCCCTCTCGGTGAATTGGAGAAGAAGCTTGAGGGGCTCTTGGCGCACAGTCGCGAGTTGGAAAAATCCCTCAAAGCAGCCTCCCAGCGCGAGGCGTCTGGCAAGGCTCGAGACTTGTTGGCTAAGTCCGAGACTTTGAACGGTGTCCCGGCATTGATCGCAAATTTGGGCGAGGCCGATGGCGAAACCCTTCAGACCGTGGTCGATGCGCTCAAGTCTCAGTTTAATGGGGTTATTCTTCTGGGAGGTCATTCGGATGGTGCCGTCGCATTGGTCGCCGCGGTGACTCCGGAGTTCATCGCCAAAGTGCAGGCTGGAAAGCTCATCCAGACCATCGCTCCGATCATCGGAGGGAAAGGCGGAGGGCGTCCGGATGGGGCTCGTGGTGGTGGCAAGGACGCCTCTCGTCTGGAAGAAGCCCTGGCCAAGGCCAGGACTCTCCTCTGAAGCATTCCCTCGGATCCTTCAAGATCAGCGCAGTTCCCAACGTTCATCAAAGAATCCTGCGGCGGAAATCCCGCCTGGGGTTCTGGCGTTGGGTGGTTGCCGAAGGTCAATGATGGCCCAATCCGGAAGCTTAGGGGTTTGGCGCGCATTGTTGAGGTAGTCGTACTCCCGGAAAGTGAATCCGCTGTTCAGCACGACATAGCGGGCGGGATTCAAGGGGTTTGGAAATACCAGGATCGGAACGTGGGTATCGGTGGCAAAGGATTGCCCGGCCACCACGATGCGATCCTTCTCCCAGCGAATGGGCAGTGAAGGGGCTAGTTTGGCGAGCAGTTGGTTGCTCGAAGGATCTCCCCACAGAACGAGGTTGTGATCGCGGATATCCGCCTCAGAAATATCTTTGTCGGATTTTTGTCGGGCATCTCCGCGATAGTGACGCCGCCAATGCTCAATGGCTCGGACCGACTCGCTCTTCACCCAATTGCCGGTCGCGGTGTTGAGTGGTATTCCGGTTGGCAGCACCATCATGAAGGAATCCATGAAGGCGTCGTCGATAGGTCCCTGAAGACCGTGACGTTTCCGAAGCCCGACCGTCAGGTCCGGTCCGGTTCTCCAAATCCCGTTCTTGCGGTGGAAGCTGGCCTTCCAAGAACGGTCGGTTCCCGGTCGGGTGGATTCCAGGATCACCGTGTTGTCTGTTCCTGCGAAAGCCACCCGAACGGGTTGGTAGACAGGGAACGGAGCCTCGCCCGGGCCGAATTCAAGAGTTAGTGCTTCCACACCGTCCGCCTCGACCCGAAGGAGCCTGTCCCCATCCGGGAGTTGCGCAGTAACACGGCCCGGTTCCCAGTGTTCGGTTAGTGCATCGACAGTGACCCAAGCCATCTGTGGATATCGCAAGGAATGGGTCACCATTCGAACCTCACGCGGCACCCGGGTGCGGCCTACTGCCGCCAGTGCATCCAGGCGACGATTCAATTCGACCTTCGCACCCGCCTCGTATTTGTGCCCTGTTTTGGGGCCGATCAGGTGGGTCAGCTCGATGCCCTCGGTTCGCAATGCTGACCGCATGGCGTTTGCAGCTTGGATCTGGCTATCTTCCTCCCCGCTGTAGGCGATCAGCGGGACCATAGATACATTGACCGCGTTGGCTGTCGCGTCATGCAGTCGCCAAAGCTTCTGTTCCCATGGGGCGGGTCGAAGTTGCTCCTGCTGGAAAACTCGAAGAAATTCAGCTGTCTCACTGAATCCGGCCCCGGGGGCGGCAGCGGCCCATAGGGCTGCGTGGTGCACTGCGAAGTGCCAAGCAGACGCGCCGCCGAGCGAAAATCCTCGAACGATCAGGCGGTTTTCATCAATCGGATAGCGTCCTTGAACCTCCTTGAGCGCCTCCCAAAAATCGGTCTCGCCGGCGAATCGACTGCCATTGCAGTAACGTCCATAAAGGTGCAGTACAAATGTGTCCGGAGGGGAAAATTCACCAATATTCCTCATCCTGTCGGCGATGAAAGCCAGCTCGCTGAGAGTCTCGCCCCGTCCATGAAACCAGAAATCCAAGCGCCATTGTCTGCCTGAGTTAGGGCGCCAACCTTTCGGAATAACCAACCCGAACGGTTGAACGGATCCATCGATCCGGGACACATAGCCTCCAACCGAGGGTCCGGGAATCTCGGTCCAGGGAGCCTGTCCCTTATCCAGCGCCTGCAATCTTTCGGTGGCGGTCTTCAACTGCAAACGGGCCGAATCCACCTCATTGGTCTTGAAGATCTCCCGGTAACGCAGCGCCCAGTCCACTGACTTGCCGAAAATAGCGATGTCCGCCCAATGCTTCAGTTGCTGTGGATTCCGGGACCAGCGTAACCGAGCCTCGGCGAGATTAGTTTCCAGAGCTTTTACTTCAGCACTCAGTTCTTGCCGGACCGATTCGGAGATAGCGATTCCCACCGGTGGGACTCTTCGAACGGTGTCGGGCGAATTGTCTGCTGGACCATCAGCCAAGAGGCTCATCGTCATCACTTGGAGAGACGCAAAAATCAGAACTAGGGACAGGCTCGGTAGCTCGTACCAAGGGCGGTTTGCGGTAGACATCGAAAAATTCATGGGCTTGCTATAAGGAGACTCTGATCCGACTCACAGGATCAAGCGCCTGGTCTGAAAGACTGCTGTTGCGAGCCTTGCGGACGGATAGGCTGAAAAGTGGCCAGAAGTGCGACCGATTTTATCAGGTGTCAGGTGTTACACGTGGGCAGACTTGCTGAATTTTGCCATTGAGAGGGGCTGATATGGGTCGTCGCCATTTTTATGCGAGGCGTTGAGGCGGCGTCTTCTCTATTGATGGCGAAATTGCTGGTGCCATGGGGTGGGATTCAACAACCGGACATACCCCGCAACGGGCGGAGGCTGAAGATCATGAATTTTTCCAAGTCGGGCACTGGATGAGGGTTGGGTTGGCGTTTTCGTTGGAGCCAATTCTGGTGATGGAGCGCGATGGATTCGATGAAGCTGCGGGAGCCG
>SXXZ01000021.1 GCA_005789375.1 Verrucomicrobiales bacterium
ATCACCGGTCTTGGAACAGACAACTTGTAAAAATTGAGCCAGATATCTCATTTCTTAGGCCTTTGTCCCTCAAAGCGGACTTTGTGCCATCCAAACGAACCGTGGGAGAGTTGCACTATGATTAAAATTCATCGTTCGGCAACGTTTTGGTGGGGTCGCGCTTGAGGTCAGTAAAGATCTCCGACGTTAACAGCTCTTCGGCTAGGAAACTCTTGGTCTCAATTGCGCGGAGTCAAGACCACCTGGGTCCCGGTCAGGATATCGTGCAAGGCGCGCTGTTCCGGGGCCAAGACCATGAGGTACCCCAAACCGAAGCTAAGAATGCTGAGCAATTCAGCACAGTAGCGGCGGAACGCGCCTCCATAACCGAGCGGCACGCCGTCGAGGGTGACCACGCTGAGGCCTAGCAGCCGTTTCCCGGGAGTGGCTCCGAAGCGCCCCTGAAATCCCACGCTGTAGACGAGGCTCACTGATGTGTAGATCGCCGTGAAAATCAGTTGGAACCTCAACAGCAGCCAAAGATCGGGCTGAGCATCGCCGGTCAACTCCAACTGCCCCTGCACCTGCTGCACAAGCGCCTGAAGCGATTCACGCCAGGGCATCACCACCAAGTTCACTAAAAACAGAATGACCATCCAGTCGGCCACGAAGGCCACCAGGCGGGGCACAAACCCAGCTCGGTAGAAAGCCGGAGCCGACGGTGCTTCGGCCTCGATTTCCCGACGGGGCAGATCCCAGACCAACTCATGACGGGCCGAAGCCGCGAGCCAGCGTTCATCGGCCTCGCTCCAAACCAACGTCGCTGGACCCAACCGCCCATCCTGGGACCATTCGCGCAATTCCTCCAGCGAACCGGAGTATTCGCGGCCATCGGAACCAATCATCGTGTAAGGTGAAGACATGTGCGAGGCCGCTGAGATAGTGCCTCTGTGCAGAATCAGCAACCGACTTCATGATTGAAGATATTTAACGCGTTGCGGTTGAAACCGTCTCCAGTTCCGGGTGTCCTTGGTTTCAGCGTCGCTTCCACCCTCATGAATCCCTCCGACTATCCAGCCGTTTCCGTCGCCGCGATCGAACAATTGACCGCCCGGCGACAGGCGTTGGTGGAGCAAATTGGCAAGGCCGTGATCGGGCAGCAGGAGATTATCGACAACACCTTGCTGACCCTGTTTGCCGGAGGCCATGCATTGATCACCGGTGTCCCGGGTCTGGCAAAAACATTGCTGATTCGCTCCCTCAGTCAGGCGGTGGACCTCCAGTTCAACCGCATTCAGTTCACCCCCGACCTGATGCCCAGCGACATCACCGGCACCGACGTCCTGGAAGAAGATCCGGAATCGGGACGGAGACGACAGGTGTTCCTGCCTGGACCTGTGTTCGCCAACCTCGTCTTGGCCGATGAGATCAACCGGACTCCGCCCAAGACCCAGGCTGCAATGCTCGAAACCATGCAGGAACGGCAAGTGACCGTTGGCGGGAAGACCTACCCGCTGCCGAAGCCGTTCCATGTGTTCGCCACCCAGAATCCGATCGAACAAGAGGGCACCTACGTGCTGCCCGAGGCCCAAGCCGATCGGTTCATGTTTTGCCTCAACACAACCTATCCCTCCCGGTCCGACGAAGAACGCGTGGTGCGGGAAACGACCGGTACTTCGCAACCGATCATCACTCCGGTGATCACCGGACCTGAACTCATCGAAGCGCAGAAACTGGTGCGCAGTGTTCCCGTCAGTGACGAGGTAATCGCCTATGCGGTGAGGCTGGTCTCTCGCACTCGGCCTGAGACACCGGAAGCCCCATCCTACATTCGCGAGTTTGTGCGTTGGGGAGCCAGCCCCCGTGCCTCTCAGTTCCTGGTGCTGGGGGCCAAGGCCAACGCAGCAACCACCGGCCGCCTCTGCGCAGACGAAGAGGGAATACGGCGTGTGGCCCGACAAGTTTTGCGCCACCGCATTAATCCCAACTTCAATGCCCGCGCCCAGAAGGTCGATGTGGAGACTTTAATCGACCGCCTTTTGAAGGACGTTCCGATCCGGTAATTCGTGGCCCTTGCCAGACTTGTTGAAACCATGTCCACACACCTCCCAATCGACTCGCGCTTGCTGGCGTCGGTGGAAGACCTGCCGCTCTTGGCCAGGACCGTCGTGGAAGGTTTTCTCGATGGACTTCACCGCAGTCCGTTCCTCGGCTACTCGACGGAGTTCGCCAGTTACCGCCAGTACGTTCAGGGCGACAATCTCCGCCACCTCGACTGGAAGGTCTGGGCTCGGAGTGACGCGCTCTACGTCAAACAGTTCGAGGACGACACCAACTACCGCGGGCAAATCTACCTCGACACCTCGGCCTCCATGGATTTCGGGACCGGGCCAGCCCACAAGTTCACCTTCGGCCGACTGCTAGCAGCCGCACTCGCCCACTTGATGATCCAGCAGCGGGATGCGCCCGGACTGGGTCTCTTCGGACCAGACAGCCGTCAGGCGATCCCTTGCGCCAACTCCCGAAACCAGGCCCTAGAACTTTTCGCCGCTCTGGCCCGTGCTCAGGCGGGCGGCCAGACGGTATTGGGTCAGGACCTCTTCGGGATCGTCCAAGCTGTGGTGCGCCGTGGTCTCTCCGTAGTCATTTCCGATTTTTTCACCATCGATGATTCGGGCTTTGAACTGCTGCGCCAACTCCATGCCCACCGTCAAGAAACCCTCGTCTTTCACCTCCTGTCTCCGGAAGAGCTAGAGCTACCCGAGACCGGGGAATGGGTTTTGGAAGACAGCGAAACGGGCGAAGAACGCGTCGTCCATCTGGACGAGGCACGCGAAGGATATCGTCAACGTCTGGAAGCCTTTTGCGATCGGTTAAAGAACGCGTGCGACGGGTACGAATTCGACTACGTGCGCCTTTCGACCGGCAAGCCCCTCGATCAGGCTCTCATGGCCTACCTCGACCGCAGGGGGTACCTGTGAATCACCTCAACGAGGCACTGCCCACTCACTGACACCCGGCATGCCCTTCTTGTTTACTCATGCCTTCCTGCTGTCTGCCCTCGCAGGCTTGGGGATTCCCGTACTGCTGCACCTCCTGCTCAAGCAGCGCAATCCGCGGATGAAGGTGAGCACGCTGCGCTTCTTCGAGGTCGTGCACACCCGCAGCTCCTCCCGACGCAAACTCAAGAACCTGCTGCTGTTGCTTCTCCGGTTGCTGGTCTTCGCGCTCATCGTCCTCGCCTTCGCCCGGCCCTACCTCCCGGAGGGCTGGAGCGGACAACCGCGACCCAAGCGCCAAGATGTGATCCTAGTGCTCGACCGATCCCTGAGCCTGCGGGCCACCGATTCTGGCAAACCCCGCTGGCCCGCCGCATTGGCGGAGGCCCGCCGAGTCCTCGCCACCTTGATCGAGGGCGATCGGGCTGCGCTGATCGGGATCGGGGAACGCGCCGAGATTCTTTCGGGTTTTGGGCCACCCTCCCTGATTCTGGATCGACTGAAGGATCTCCAACCCACCGCCAGTCGAGGCGATACAGCCGACGCCCTTCGGGAGGCCCTGTCACTTGTGGCGACGCTTAATTTACCCGGCACTGCCTCTGTCATCGTCATCGGCGACCTCCAGCGGACCGGGGCTGAACAACTCAACCGCGTTTCCCTCCCTCGATGGCTGCCGATCCGATTTATTCGGGTCGGGCCTGCGGTCTCACCCAATGTGGCCATCACCGATCTGCGACTTCCCGCCGAACCTAACGGAGCGCTGTCGATGATCATCGCCAATTACGGAGACCAGCCGGTGCAAAATCACACGGTTCGGTGCATCCTCGATGGGCAGACCCTTTCCGAAATCTCCTTCTCCAGAGGAGCCGGTGTCTCGGATTCCTTGGAATGGAAACTGCCGCGGCTCACAGCCGGTTGGCATGAGGCTGAAGTCCAATTGAACGGAACCGACGCGTTGGCTGAGGATAATGTTCGCCGACTGGCTTTCCAGGTGCCGGAACGCATCCGCGTCGTCGCCGTCGAAAATCGCAGCCAGGTAAGATCGTTCGAAGAGCAAACCTTCTTTGTAGCCGCCGCCCTAGACCCGTTCTTCGGCTCCACCAATTCGGGCCAAGGGAGCTTCGTGGTAGACATCCTCCGCCCAGAAGCATTGGCGGCAGCCCTAGCACCCAACGGCACAAAACCACGCCCCGACGTGGTGCTGCTGCCGGCGATGCGATCGCTTCCGGGTGACGCCGTCGCCGCACTCAACGCCTGGGTGGATCAAGGCGGTGGAATCTTCTTCTTCGGCGGCGACTCCCTAGAACCCTCCCGCTTCAATGCTGAGTTTGGCGCGCTGTCTCCGGCGCAATGGGGCTCGCCGGTTTCGGCCGACGCCGAAGTACCTTGGCGCATCGGTGCTTTCGACCGGACCAGCCCCGTCTTCCGTCCCTTCACAGAGGCACGGTCCGGCGGACCTGCCGTCGCTGAATTCACCCGTCGACACGCGGTGACCGCCTCTCCACAGAGCACCGTGCTGGCACGCTTCGACGACGGCCACCCCTTCCTCTTAGGCCGTTCTGTAGGCCGGGGCGCAGTGCTCTTGGCCAACACCTCGGCCGACACCGCATGGACGGACTGGCCCAAACACAAAAGCTTCGTTCCGTGGGTCATGGCGGCCGTCACCTGGCTGGCCGACCATGGCGACGAACGCCTTTTGAGATCCTCCGATCCGCTCATCACCGGTACCGAGGGACGGATCCAGTGGGGCAACGGAAGTGCTGGCCTCAACACTCCGTCTATTCCATCCGCGGCGGCGATCCCGGAGGCGCTCACCGCGGCCTCGGCGACCGCTGTTACACCCACAACAGCAGCCCAAACGACCTTTGCCCGGTTCCGCCTGCAGGTGCGACCCGCCTCCTCAGGTCCGCCACCGGCACTGGAAGTTCGATCCGATGGCACCGCGGTTTTCGAAGTCCCGATTTCTGGATTTTACAGCGTCAGCGATGATTCCGGCCGGGAACGATGGCGTTTGGCTGCCAATCCACCGCCCATCGAATCGGACCTCGCCGCCTGGGATCCCTCCGCCGCAGAAGGGCTCCTAGCACGTCGTACCGATGCTGAATCGGATCTGCCGCCTGGATGGTTCGGCAACGAACCTGGCCGACAAGAATGGTGGCGCATCTTGCTCGCGGCGGCCCTGGCACTGCTGCTCATCGAAACCGTTGTCGCCAACCGCTCTACCCCATGAACACACCCGCCGATCAAGCCCGCAGGCAACTGGCCCAAACCGCCGGACGCAAGGACGCCGCGCGACGCACCGGTGCGGTCGCGGCCATGGTGGCCGGACTGCTCTTGGGTTCGCTGGCGGTGATGCTTGTCGACTATAAGCTCCTGCTGCCAACCGGGGTACGGGTCTTGGCCTGGTTGGGCCTCCTGCTGGGCCTGGCACTCGGACTGCGCCAATGGTTGCGCCTGCGCCGGCAGGCAACTCCCCTGAAGGAGGCTGCCCTCGACCTGGAGTCGACCCGGCCCGAACTCGGATGCGAAGTGTCCACGGCCGCCGAATACCTGTCGGGTGTCCGGACACCCACGGGGGCCTACGAATCAGAATTGGCGAGCGCCCTCAGTCAACGCGCGGCTCAGGTAGCCCACAGCGAGGAGGTTCCCTACTTACGGCGGCTGGGTCTCCCTGGGCTCCTCTTCGGAGGCTGCGTGCTGGCGGCCCTGGTGGGGTTCTTAATCTTGGCGCCGCAATCAGGCACGGCCCTGCTGCGAACCCTCGCCCCATGGTCGGAGGCCCGCTTCACCCAGTTGGTGGTCGAACCCGCGGGTGGCGAATTCCCGGTGGGCCACAGTCTGACCCTCACCCACCGCCTCTCGGGCCGAATCCCCCAGTCCGTAGAATACCAATGGCGCTCCGAAGGCGACGCGGACTGGCTGCGTCTATCGGTGCCGGTGCTTTCCAATGCGGTCGCGTTCCAGACCCTGACGGTGACCACATCGGGTACCTTCCGCATCCGCGCCGGTGACACCCTCTCCCCGATTTATTCCCTGGTGGCCTACGTCCCACCCGAAGTGGCTCGCCTGTCGGTTCGGCTCATTTCTCCGGCCTATTCCGGCCTTCCAGAACTGCGCCAATCTTCTCCGCCCATTACCGCCCTGCGTGGCTCGCGAGCACTCTTCGAATTGGCCGGGAACGTCGCTCTGGGCCAAGCCGAGTTGCGGCTGACCAACGGCACGGTCATCGCATTGAAAGCCGCTGGGTCCAACCTCTGGCACGGCGAACTGAGCGTCTCCTCCGATTCCGAGTATTCCATTTTCATTGCTGACACGCGAGGCCGCCCCTCCCTCGCCAATGCAACCCGACATCCGATCCGCGCGCTTCCCGATCTGCCCCCCAAGGTCGACATCACTGAGCCCGGCGAAGACATCCGCGCCGACCCAGACGAGATCATCCCCCTCAAGGTCAGCGCATCGGACGACTTCGGATTGGATTCGATCACCCTCGTCTACCACGTGCTCGGCGGTCCTGAGCAACGGCTGGAAGTCCGCGACCGCAACCTCAAGGACGGACAAACCCTCGGCGCGGTGGTCCTCCGTCTGGGTAGCCTCGGGCTCAAGCCCTACGATGTGGTCTCCTATTATGCCGAAGCCCGCGACAACAACACGCTCGACGGTCCCGGGATCGGACGCTCACCCACGTATTTTATCGAACTGACCGATCGATCTGGCCCGGCGCCCTCGAAGCGCAAAGGGCAGCCCCAACAGCGCCTCAACCTCATCGCCATCCAGAAGGGACTCTTGGCCGAGACCACGGCCACGCCCACCAATGCGCCCGCTAAAACCTTCCAGGACCTCTCCCAGCGCCAACGCGAGGCCCGCGAATTCACCGCCCGCTACCAACAGAAGCTGGAATCCATGAACGCTCCTAAGGCCGCCCAGTTTGCCTTGGATGAAGCCCTGGAGGGAATGGACGACGCAACTCGAGCCTTGGAACAACAAGCGCCCCAAGGAGCTCTCCCCGCCGAAGAGAAAGCCCTAGCCGCTCTCTACCGGGCCATCAAAGCCATGCCGCAGCTCAAAAACCTTCCGACCGAGCCCGAGCTCTCCGAAAAACCGCCTGAAGAATCGCCGCCCGAGCCACAGCCGCCCCAGATCGTGTTAGAAGCCATCGATAAAAAGCCCCAGAAGCCCGCCAATGCGGCCGAGCTGGAGAAGGCCCTTGCGGAGGCGCTGGCACTGGCCAAGGCCCAATCGGAATTGGCCCGCCTCATGGAAGGTTCGAACCCTGGCAAAACTCAAAATCCCGCCCCGGGTGAAAAGCCCGGACAAAAAGGGCCCGAGGACAAGCCTGGCTCGCCGGATAAAAACAGCCCACCCGGAGGCGAGGCCGGAAAACCTGGGAAACCTGGGAAACCTGGCAAATCTCAACCATCTCCGGCGAGCCCACCCAGCCCAGGTGAAAAGCCCGGCAGCCCGGGTGAAGAGCCTGGCGGACCCGGTAGGCCAGAAGATCGCGCCATGGCTGAGCGTCAGAAACGTCTTCAAGACCAAGCCCGTAAGCTGGCTGAAAAGATCGCCCGTATGAAGAGCCCCGAGGCTCGCGAGGCGCTCGCAGCCAGCAAACGCATGGAGGCCGCCGCCCAGCAAATGGCCCAGGCCGCCGAGGCGCTGGGTGATGGCCGCAGTGAGTCTGCCGAAACCAGCAGCAGTTTGGCGGCGGCTGGGGTCCAGTCGGCAGCCGATCTGCTCGAGCGAGCCTTGCGGCAAGGTCCCGAACGGACGGATGTCTCGGCCGAACAAGCACCCCGACAGTTCGAGGAACAAATCAGCGAATACTTCCGTCGCCTCACCCGGGCTCAATGACCCCTCGCACCACACCATGATGCAGTTCACCCAATTGCCAGAGCCTCGGTGGCTGATCCTCGCGGGGATTGTCACCGTCAGCCTGCTGGCCCTGAGCTATGGGTACGCCCGCGGTCGGACGCTGCCCTGGGTTCGGGTCCTGTGCGGCCTGCTCCGCCTCACGGTCCTCGTGGGGCTAGTGCTGTGCCTGCTAGATCCCCAATGGATTGAAAAAATTATCCATCCGCGCCGGACCCGCTTGGCGGTGCTCATCGACACCTCACGGAGCATGGCCACCACCGACATCCCTGAGGGCCGATTGACCGCGGCCCGGGCCTGGATCGCCCGCCATGTCTTGCCGGCCAAGCCGGACTCAGTCGATGTGCTGGCCTTGCGGTTCAGCGACGTCATGAGTCTTGAAACCAATGGAGTCGCCGGGCCCGCCGAGGGTCCTTCCTCTGGGATTTCCCGCGCACTGGACTCCCTGCTCACTCTGCCACCGGAAGATCCCCTGACGAGCGTTCTCTTAGTCTCCGATGGCATCGAGACCGATGGGCTGGATCCGGAGACAGCCGCTCGCCGACTGCGCCGCCACGGGCTGCGTGTCCACACCCTCCTGAGCGGCACCACCAATGAAGTGCGCGATGTGCGCATCACCGGCCTTGAGGTCCGACGTGCTGTGGCTGAGAAAGCGCCGTCTCGAGTCTCGGTGGATCTCCGATCACCGGGTTTCGCCGGGAAAACCGTCACTGTGCAAGTCCGCAAGGATGGCCAGATTCTCGCGGCCAAGCCACTGGAGCTCAACGGCGACGCCCAACATGTCGAACTCGAATTCACGCCACGCCAGCGCGGATTCCAAGTGTACGAGGTGAGCGTCTCGACGAGCCCTGGCGACTGGCTCGCCTCCAACAACCAGAGGCCTTTCGGATTAGAGGTGGTGGATCCCACGCTGCGAGTGATTTACATGGAAGGAACTCCCCAGAACAACCAAAGCCCGCAGCCCGAATGGAAGTACCTCAAAGACGCCCTGCAAAGCGACCCGGGCATTCAGGTAACCACGCTCTATCGGCAGTTCGGCAACAATGGGCAGTACCTCAACACGGTGGATTCCGATCCAGACACGGGCGAGCGCATCTACCCGGTCGACCATCCCACCCAAGGCTTCCCAAAAAATCTCGCCGGTCTTTTAAACTACGATGTGGTCATCCACAGCGACATTCGGCGCGACTCCTTCAGTCCGCTCCAATTGACTAACATGGCACGACTGGTCGAGGAGTTCGGCGGCGGATTCCTCATGATCGGCGGCAACTCAGCCTTCGGTCGCGGCGGCTACCATCAGACCCTGCTCGACCGCATTATCCCAGTGGCCATGGAGGGTGCCTTCGACTCCTCGAAAGAGGACTTTCTACCCAAGGTGCCCCGAACGGCTTGGACGCATCCGATCGTCGCTATCGGGGCCGATGCCGAAGAGACGCGCAAAATCTGGACTGAGAAATTTCCTACCCTCCATGGCATCAACCGAATGGAACGGGCCAAGCCCGGCGCGCAAGTGCTGGCCTATGCAGACAATGCCCCCCAGGGCATCGAGGGCGATGTGCTGCTGGCCGTCCAAGAAGTGGGCCGAGGCCGCACCATGGCCTTCACTTCCGACACCACCCGATCTTGGGGCGCGGATTTTGAGACTCTCTGGGGCGAGCCCCGTAATCCGAAATGGCTCGTCTCCGAGGACAACTGCGACTCTCGCTACTACCGTCGTTTCTGGGTGAACGCCATTCGCTGGCTGGCCGCCGGCCGCAGCAGCCGTACTAATCCGCCGGTCTTGCTCGATCTTTCCAGCGCCTACGTCAATCCGGGCGCAACGGCTTCGGCATCCATCCGAGTTCGAGATCAAGCCCAACGAGAAGTCACCGATGCCGAAGTCACTCTCTATGCCGGAACCGGCTCCTCCAGCAATGCAGTAGCGGTGGCACGCTACGATCCAAACCGACGCGCCTACGTGGCTCCCATCACTCTGCAAAAACCGGGCACCTTTGTTATCAGCGCCGTGGCGCAACGAGGCGGGGAGTCCCTCGGCGTAGATCGTCAACTCCTGGTGGCCGAAAGCGTTGACCCGGAATTGGCCGATCTCCAGGCCAGACCCGCGGTCATGGAGGGCGTAGCTCGGTCCGGGAACGGTGTGTCCCTCCGCGTCGAAGAGACTCATCCTCGCGGTCTAGAGGCCCTCTGGGGAGAGTTGCCTCAGCCTTGGATCGAATTCCTTCGGAAGCCGCTTTGGGACCGCCCGCTCTATTTGGCGATCTTGCTGGGACTCTTGGTTCTCGAATGGTCGCTGCGGCGTTGGAAAGGATTGGCCTGATCCGCCATGCGAAGCTTCACGCCGATTCAGTCCACCGCCCCCCGATCCTCGGAATCAAACCCATTCGTCCAATGGTTTTGGACTGCCCACGGAGTTCTTTTCAATCGAGTCCTTCTAGGGCTGATGTGGGTTGCATTGGGGCATTTCCTCGTCCTGGGCGAAGCCTTACAAGAATTCCGAGAGGTAGCCCCGGGAATCGGTGTCAGCCACGCGGTGCGGGATGAGCCCTGGTCCATCCACATCGTCCGAGTCGATCGCTCCCAGCCCAGATTAGGGTTCTTTCCTTCACTGGCCTTCCATGACCGTATTGGACTTAATCCCTTGTCCGATCAGCTCACCCTCTTTCCGAAATCTCTCGGGAGACCCGTCGCCGCGATCAATGGCGACTTCTATGCCACCGAGAACGACCCTATGCCCGGAGACCCTCGAGGCCTCTTCATTCAGCGGAACTTGCTTGTGAGTGCGCCCATCGAGCGCGACTGCCTCTGGTTCGACCCATCCGGGAAACCCCACATCGACACCGTGCGCCCTCGATTCACGGTACGCGTGGGCGAATCGGCCCCACAAGAATTCGGACTCAACGAGGACTTCGACGGCTCACGTCCAGTGGTACTCACCCCGGCCGCGTCCACAGCCATCCAATGGGACCGCCCCTCGGGCTGGATCTTAGCCCGCGACGGATCGCATCCCGGGCCACCCTTGAAGGCAGGTCAACCGCTCCGGGCCGTGGTCCGAGGCGCCGTAACCAACCATTCTGCGCCTTTGGAGGCAGACTGTTTAATTCTCCGTGCTGGAACCCCACTGCAAGATCTCTTGCGGCCCGGGGCCCGGGTGGTCCTCGAGACCCGAACCGAACCAACTCTGGAATCTGCGGTCTCGGCCATCGGCGGCGGCCCGGCTCTGGTTCACCTCGGCACGCCAACTGGCAAGTCCGCAGCCCGTTCTTCGGAACGTCATCCGCGTTCTGCGTTCGGATGGAATGAGCGCCACTGCTTCCTCGTGGTCGTGGATGGGCGTCAGGCCGGCCTCTCGGTGGGCATGACTCTGGCCGAGCTCTCGGAGTTCCTCGTCAAACTGGGCTGCCAGGAAGCCATCAACCTCGATGGCGGCGGCTCCACCGAGTTGATCCTCGAGGGTCAGGTGCTCAACAGCCCGTGCTACGGACGTGAACGTGCCACGGCGACCAGCCTCTTGGTTGTCCGGCTCCCCGAGACTCGACCTACGATACCCTCCGGGAAACCGTCGCCATGAAGCGCTGGCTCACGCTCTTTCTCGGCGCTGCCGCACTCGTCGGAACCGAGGCGTCCCGCTCGTCCAACAAACCCTCTTTCTCTCAGGCACCCGCGCCCAGGAGTCGGCTCGCCGACGGTTTCTCTTACAACCATGAGGCATTGGCGGAGGGTCCCTGGTCCGTACAGGTGATCCGCATCCGACGAGACCGCTCAGATCTAGGAATTCATGTCCTGCTGGGTGGCGGCCATCAACTGGGTGTGGCCACGCTGTCCAGTCAGGCCTCGAACTTCCCGAGAGCTCAAGGTCAGGCGCTGGCTGCTCTCAACGGGGACTTTTTTGCGAGAGGAGGCCCCTGCCTGGGCGATCCAGAGGGACTTTGCATTCGGGACGGGGAATTCATCTCCGCACCCAACGGCAAGAGCGCCTTCTGGATGGGTCCGGATCGTTCGCTCCATCTTGGTCCAGTCGTCTCGCTGCTCTCGATGATTGCTCCCGACGGAACGAGCCTAGCCATCGGGCTCAACGAAGAACGCCAAGAGCGCCCCGTCCTCTTTACGGCGGCCGTGGGCCCTCGAACCCCTCCCTCTCAAGGTACCGAATACCTTTTCATCGCCGAGGCGGGATCGGCGTTACCCATCCGACCGGGCCTCCGCTCGACCTTCCGACTCCAGTCCGTCCACTCGGGCGGCAACACCCTGATTCCCACCAACGGTGTCGTTCTTTCGCTACCCATCAGGAACGAAGTCTCTCCCACGCAAACCGCACACGGATCTCTCTGGACCTTGTCGACTGAAACTCGACCCAACCTAAAAAATACTCCAACTGCTCTGGGCGGCGGTCCAGCTCTGCTTAAAGACGGCCAGCCCACCCAGTTTCAATCCTCAGACGCTCGGCATCCGCGCTCGGCCATCGGATGGAATGCCGAATTTTTCTTCCTGGTACAAGTGGATGGCCGTCAGCGCGGCCAGTCGGTGGGCATGTCTCTCGCCGAATTGGCAGCCCACTTCACTCGCCTGGGATGCACCGATGCGCTGAATCTTGACGGTGGTGGTTCCTCAACCCTGTGGGCCCGCGGTCAAATCATGAATACCCCGTGCGAAGGATCCGAGCGCCCTATGGGCAACGCCCTCATTATCACCCTCGAACCTCGCGCAGCCGAACCCCGCTGATTTCAGAATTCTCCTGAAATAGAAACCCATCAACCCCTCTTCACTACCAGGTCCCGGAACTCATCAAAAAGCACCGAAGAATCGTGCGGACCGGGCGCCGCCTCCGGATGATACTGCACGCAAAACACGGGCTTGGTCTTGTGGCGCAGCCCCTCGACGGTCTGGTCATTCAAATTAATACGGTTCACCGCCACCTCGGCCGGCAACGAAGACGGATCCACTGCAAAACCATGGTTCTGCGAAGTGATTTCGACCCGACCCGTCTCGAGATCTTTCACCGGTTGGTTTCCGCCCCGATGCCCAAACTTCAGTTTGAAGGTTTTGCCGCCCAACGCTTGGCCAAGAATCTGATGACCCAGGCAAATCCCGAAGATGGGGATGCCCGTGTCCACGAGTGTCTTCACCTCGCGAACAATTTCACTCAGCGTCCCCGGATCTCCCGGACCATTACTCAGGAACACCCCGGCCGGCTTGTAAGCGAGCACCTCCGCGGCCGAAGTCCCGGCAGGAACGACGCGGACTCGGAAACCCCGTTGGCGGAGGCTTCGCAAGATGTTGTATTTGATGCCGAAATCGTAGGCCACGATCGGGATGTCCGCCGCCCGCAGCGGAAGGCGTATGTGCCGTGGGTTGGGCGGTGAATGCTGCTGAGTCACGGCGAATTCCGCCGAGTCCTGATCTTTCTCATCCCAGATGAAACTCTCCGGATGGGTCACTTCAACGACGTAGTTGCGTCCCTCCATTGAGCCCCACTGCCGAGCCCGAGCCACGGCGTCTGCATCCGACATCGGCTCGGTGGTAAGGAATCCGGCCAAAGAACCCCGCACGCGGAGCTTCTTGGTCAGGGCCCGCGTATCGACACCCTGGATTCCCGGAATGCCATTCTGCTCCAAGTAAGACGCCAGCGATTGATCCGCCCGCCAATTGCTCACCCAGGGACTCAGTTCCCGGATCACAAACCCCGAGCAATGAGCCTTATAAGACTCCATGTCCTGAAGGTTGATGCCCGTGTTGCCAATCATCGGGTAGGTCATCGTCACGATCTGCCCCTTGTAAGAGGGATCGGTCAGGA
>SXXZ01000022.1 GCA_005789375.1 Verrucomicrobiales bacterium
ACGACACGGTCATCGACACATCCATCGGGCATCGCTTTGAAATCGTCAGCCGTGCCGATAAGGCTACCGCCACGGTCACGAGTCAGGTGCCGGTCCAGGGATTCCGTTTTGATCCTAATGGCCGAGACGGCATTCCAGCCTTTTACACCCAACGCGTTAGTGCGAAGGGGTTTCCCATCGTCGCCTCCTCTAAAGTAGACCCTCACGCGCTCCAAGAGGCCGCATTTCTCGTGGACATGATGCTGGCGAAGCGACCGGACGTGCGCGCTGCGATGATCCAAAGTGGCGCGCGTATGTGCATCATGGCCCACAATGAATTCACCACCGACCTGCCGGAATTCGTCCGCATGGCCGAAGGGAGGCTTCGTGATTTCCCGAGTTTGCCGGCAAAAGATTTCTGGGATGCGCGCGCCCGCGGACTCGGCGGCAGCGAAACCGATCCCTTGTGCACGGTGGCCGAGGAGAACGTGCTCGGATTTCCCGGCGACCCGTATGAGAAGGAGTGCATTCTCATCCATGAGTTCGCGCACAACATCCATTTGCGCGGCCTGCTAAATGTGGATCGGACCTTTGACTCGCGATTGAAGTCCACCTACGCCGCCGCGATGAAGGATGGCTTGTGGAAAGGCAAGTACGCGAGCGTCAACCCTCACGAGTATTTTGCGGAGGGCGTGCAATCGTGGTTCGACAACAACCGCGTCAATGATCACGACCACAACCATGTCCATTTGCGTTCCCAGTTGATCGATTACGACCCGGGGCTGGCTGCACTGTGTCGCGAAGTCTTCGGCGACACCGAATTGAGATACAGCAAGCCCGCCACGCGTCTCACCGGCCACCTGGAGAACTATGATCCGGTGAAGGCGCCGAAGTTCTACTGGCCGCAGCGATTGAAGCACGCCTCGGCCGAGATCCGGGCGAAGGCCGAGGCCCGCGACAAGGCTGCCAACGAGGGCGACAAACGCTGATCTCCTGCTTTGAAGGCGAAGGGGCGAACGGGCGAAGGGGCGAACGCAGAACGCCAGAACCCTCCCCATGACTTTCTGTCCCAGTGCCTCGTTCCGGATTGAGGGCGGGGCTCGCCTTGGGACGAGGAAGCCGGCTAACCTCTCGCCGTATGGGACCTGTTGAGGCACTGGTTCAGCCGCTGGGAGCGGCGTGGGCGGGAGCGTTGCTGGTCAGCGGTCTGGCGTTTCGGCGCAGGGCTTGGCTGGCCGGCGTCACTTCGCTTTGCCTCGCCGGCGGACTCTGGCTGGTGGGTGGAACCCCCTTCTCGGCATTGCTCTTGGCGCGTTTGGAGAGGCCCTATGATCGGATTCATCCGGTGACCTTGCCGGTGGCCGATGCCGTGGTGGTCTTGGCGGGAGATATCGAGTTCTCCTCACGCGAATTGCTGTGGTTCGGGACCGGTTCGTCCTTTGAACGTTCCCTGACGGGCCTAGAGGTGATGCGTCAAGGGAAGGCCCGCACCTTGGTTGTCAGCGGTGCTCCTTTTAATTGGCTCGGGAGTGCTCGTTCAGAGAGCGATTTGCTCACCGCCTGGATACGCTCTTGGCGATTGCCGGCGGGAGATCTCCAGCGGTTGCCCGCGTGTAAAGACACGCATGAAGAAGCCGTCGCGATTGGCGACATGGTTCGAAAACGGGGCTGGAAGCGGGTAATTTTGGTGAGTTCAGCGTCGCATCTGGCCCGGGGAGCTGCCGCCTGCCGCAAGGAAGGCGTAGATGTTCTGCCCGTCGGGTGTGACTTTCAGGCTTTGGATGCGTTGGATCGACCCGAGCACTGGTGGGTGGTGCCCCGAAGCGAGGGGTTGATCCGCTTTGAACGCTGGCTCCATGAAGAATTGGGTGGCGTGTGGTACTGGTGGCGCGGGTGGATTTGATGCGGCAATCTCCGTTTTCAGGCCCTTCCACTGAGCACATTTCTGGCAGGTGTGGATTGCCCTCCGGGGCGCGGTCGGTTTCCATCGGTCAGCTTTGAGCAACGTGATTCCAACCGAAGTGATCCAGGCGGCCGGTGGTCTGGTGTGGCGAACATCCCCTCGGGGTCGCGAACTAATTCTAATCCATCGGACCCGTTATGGTCCGGAATGGGCTCTTCCGAAAGGCAAGCTCGACCCCGGCGAAGGATGGCTTCAGGCCGCGGTGCGGGAGGTTGAGGAAGAGACCGGGTGCCGTGCCACGGTGGATTGCTTCGCTGGTGGCAGCGTCTATGCGGTCAACGGAATGCCTAAAGTGGTCTTGTACTGGCACATGGAGCTTCAGGAACAGGGGCCCGTGCAGGATACGCAAGAAGTCGCCGACCTGCGATGGGTCAGCGCTGAAGAAGCTGTTGATTTGCTCACCCACTCCAATGAACGAGCCTTGCTGGCTCCGTTAGAGAACCGCGAGCGGCCCGGCCGTTGACCGGAGTCCTTTAGGTTACTTCCGTTCTGGCTGCGGCGGCAGGAGAAACAACCGGGCGTCTCCGGCTCCGAGGGAGAGTTGAATCCCGGGCAATTCTGGGCTGTCGTCCATCAGGGGGTGTTCACGCCCGTCCTCGCGGCTTAGTTCAACGACTTCGCCTTCGCAATCGAACACCACCGTGGGCCAACCCGTGTAAGCCGTGTTGTGGTTGACCAGCAAGACGGCACGCCGACCGTCGGTGTGTTTCAGGGAGCCAATCAGGAAGGTGCCCTCGGGATCGGAACCCACCCGGTTCAGCGATCGGACCCCGGTGCGCGCCAGCGGGGTCGCCGGATTGCCGGTGGTGTATCGGACGACGCCCTGGCCGGTCAGGCGCATCAGGACGGGCCCCCAACGCTCGAGCCCGGCGTTGATCCGTCGTGCTTCATCATAGTGACGCGTCTTGAAGCCTTCGGCTGTGAGCAGTGCTCCGCCCTTGGGGAACTCGCCGGTGCCGCCGTTGCCCTTGCCTGGGGTCCAGTAGCAGAAATACAGAACCCCCTTGGATCCATGGGCGATGGACGCGTGGATCATCCAGCGGATCTGGGCCTCGGTGGGGTCCATGCGGTCCCCGAAGGGCATGGAATGGAAGAAATTCCAGAACGGGATTCCCGCTGCGATCGAGTGCTTGCGCATCGATTCGAGGTTCTTGAGGTATTCGCTGCGGGAATCATCACCGGGCCGCATGAGCGGATAGTGGTCCATCGACAGCACGTCCGGTTTCACTGTCTCCACAAAATTTCGAAGGTACTCGTCGTAGGAGTTGGCCCCCATCTGGCCAGTGGCCGCGTAGTTGGGAAATAAATTGATGTAGCCCAGGCGGCCAGGTTTTTGTTCCCGCAGTGCGGCGACGCGCGCGGCGAGGGCAGGGAAGGCTGCGGTTCCGGGTTCGTCACTGAGGCTGTAGCCCCAGCAGGCGGTGCCGTCGGGCAGGGGGGTGGCTGGATTATCTGCATCCACCAGAACTTTCAGCCCCAGCGATTCACAGACCCGGACTTGCTCCTCGGCGCTGAAGCCGGAGGTTCCGATGACTAGGTTGAAATGTGCCTCGCGGATCTCGCGGTATCGTTCCGGCAAGTTGTTGGTGGTGCGTGGCGGCACCCAGAAGCCGATGGCGAACCGGTCCTGGATAAACCGGGCTGGCTCTGCACCAAGGGCCAACGAAAGCAAACTAAGGATTCCCAGAAAACGGATCATGCGATCCGCAAGGTTGATCCAGAAAAAGAAGGGGATCCACCGGAATGCGTACCCAAGTAGGATTCAGGATCCTTGCTCGAGGCCAATGCGCAGGGTTTCCGGCGTGGCTTTTGCCGACAGGAGGTCGGGGAGTTGCAGTAATAATGGGGCCGGGTGTTGGAGCCTCAGTGCCAACTTGTGGAGAGGGTCTGGCCGAATCGTGAGCCCTGATCGGGCCGGAGTGCTTTCGGTGAAACTGATTCACGGCCGCCCCATTGCTGGGGCGACCGTGGTTGATGATCGTTTCCGTCATCGCCGCACGGCTTGTTTCCAAACTGCACGGCCGGTTGTTTGGGCAATCCCGAAGTAGCAGCCCGCTTGCCAAAAGGGATTATCGGGGTTCGCCGCCGAAAACCTGGTTAAAACCGCGTTAACTGGTCAAAAACAGGCAGACGAACCGTGGTCAACGTTCACCACGAAAAAGGATAGTTCATAGGTTCGGGAGGCAGGGCTCGAAGCGTCCACATCACCGAAGAGTCTCAGTTATCGAAGCTGTCGCGCCCAGTTGGGTTGAGTGGACCGAATCCAAGAATGTCTGGCCGGAAAACGGGGGTTTCCGCAAGATCGGCAGCATCCAATGAACCGCATCACTCTTAGCCTTTTCGCCGCCGTGGCTTCGCTGTCTTTGGCAGCAGCCGACAAAGCCATCGTCTTGATCGCGGGCACGCCCAGTCATGCCCGGGGCGATCATGAATTTCGGGCCGGAAGCATTTTGCTGGCCGGTTGCTTGAACCGCATTCCAGGCATTCATGCGACCGTGGTCAGCAATGGCTGGCCGGCCGATACGGACATCCTCAAGTCGGCCGATGCCGTGGTGGTCTTCTCCAATGGCGGCACGGCCCATCCCACGATCAAGCCAGACCGACTGAAGCTGATGAATGAGCTGTCGGCCAAGGGCGTGGGAATTGGTGCCGCCCACTACGGAGTCGAGGTCCCGGTCGGGGACCCTGGCTTTGCCATGCTCGATTGGACCGGGGGTTATTTTGAGATGTTCTGGAGCGTGAACCCGACATGGACGGCGAAGTTTGAATCGCTGCCGGTGCATCCGGTGACCCGAGGCGTGAAGCCCTTCACGATCCACGATGAGTGGTACTACCACATGCGCTTTGCGCCGGATCGCAAAGGAGTTACGCCGATCCTCAGCGTGGTGCCCCCGTTGAGCACCCTCGACCGCGGCAACGGCCCGCACAATGGCAACCCCTTCGTCCGGGCCTCTGTGGCCAAGGGAGAACCTCAGCCGCTGATGTGGACTTACGATCGGCCCAATGGAGGCCGCGGCTTTGGTTTCACCGGTGGGCATTACCACAAGAACTGGGGTGACGAAAACTTCCGCAAGGTGTTCCTCAATGCGCTGCTGTGGATCGCCAAGGTAGAGGTTCCCAAGGAGGGTGTTGTCTCTACGGTGACCCCGGAAGAATTGCGGGCGAACCAGGATCCTAAGTAACGCGGGCACGATCCGCTCGAAGAATCTTGGAAAACCATCTTGCCAAAGGCAGGCCTCCCCGAGTTTGATTCGCGCTCTTCGGTGCGGCTGGGTAGCTCAGTTGGTAGAGCATGCGACTG
>SXXZ01000175.1 GCA_005789375.1 Verrucomicrobiales bacterium
CCACGGCACCTTCCGGGGATACTGGGATTACGACGGAGGCGGCTTGGGCGACATGGGTCAGCACTACCTCGACCCCGTGCAGTACATCCTCGGCAAGGACAACGAAAGCCCGGTGGAAATCGAGTCCGACGCCCCGGTGCAAGATACGGATGCGGTAGGCACCTTCCGGACCATCCGGATGAAATACAAAGACGGCACCGAGATTATCTTGGACGGCGACAACAAGGACAAACAGGCCGCGTTTATTGCTGGTTCCAAGGGCAAGATCTTCAAAGGGATGAAGGCTGACATCCCGAACTTCGAGCAAACCCTCAAGGGACTGAAGGATCCGGAACCCATGGTCACTGACTTCGTCCAGGCCGTGAAGACCCGTTCCAAGTTCGCCCTCAACGAGATCAATGGCCACCGCTCCTGCACACTCGTCAACCTCGCAAAAATTGCCCTGCAAACGGGCCGACCACTGCGGTATGACTCCAAGAAGGAGACCTTCATTGGCGACAAGGCAGCCAACGCCTACCTCGATCAGCCAATGCGCGGAAACTGGAAGCTTAGCTAATCTGGATCTCCGCAAAACTCCGAATGGTGGGATGTCGGTCGGTCTGTCCAGGGTTGTTGCCCGGGCGCACGACCCAGGCCGTCTGGCATCCCGCCTCGAGTGCCGCGTCTAATTCCTCGGTGATATCGCTGAGGAACAAGATCTCGTCGGCCGGCAGCCCTGCTCCCGCGACAATGGCTTGGTAGCTGGCCACCGCGCGTTTCGGTCCAGTCGTCGTGTCGTGGTATCCCTCCAAGCAACCCGTCCAATCGCCACTATCGCTGTAGGCAAAGAACAGTCGTTGCGCGGCGATGCTACCTGAAGAGTAGATGCGCAACCGCAAGCCTGCCCGATGCCAGGCCCGGATGGAATCCACAGCATCGCTGAAGAGCACGCTCTTCAACTCACCCGATTGATACCCTTCATCCCAGATCAATCCCTGCAGCCACTTAAGCCCGGTCTGCTTAGCGTCGGCGTCCATCAGCGCATGAATGCGGGTCACCCAGGCCGCTCGTTCGGACTCCGATTCAAGGTTCGTCCGGTCGCCCTCACTGTTGGAACCCGGCCCTGAATCACGTGCTATTTGCTCCAGCGCTCGCAGCACCTCGGGTGAAGTCTGATGACGGGTCAGGAAATCCCCAACCTCGCGTCGTGCAAAAGGAAAGAGGACGTCGTGGACGAAGGCCAGCGGCGAAACCGTCCCCTCGATATCTAACAAGATCAGTCGGCCGCGGAACTCGATCATGCTGAAAGTTCGGGAAGGGTGGGCGCCAACGGAGTTCCGGAAGAAACGTAACTCGGACCGAAACACAGCGGTTTGAAACCGACCGCAACATCGCTGCCGCTATAAACGGGAGTCCAACCGGCCTTCTCCCGGAACAGTCGAATCGCGCGGATATCCCGATCGGAGCAGAGATCAAACCAATGAAGTGTGCCGGCGGGCACGTTGATCAAGTCTCCCGCCATCACCTCGATAGCAAAAACGGGGCCCTGTTTCGGATGAATATGGAACACCCCGCTGCCGCGCACAATGAAGCGCACCTCATCCTCGGCATGCGTGTGCTCCTTGTTGAACTTATCCAGCATGGCCTGCAGGCCTGGGACATCGGCGGTCACATCGATGACGTCGGCCGTGATGTAGCCACCCCGAGCCTTCAACTGATCCACCTCAGGGGCATAGGCTAACAAAATTTGCTCGGCGGTTGCCTGTCGATCCACACGACCCGCCACCGGCCATTGTTCATACCAAATGCCATGAGCGGAAAGGTGGGACCGGATGGCCTCAGGATCGGAAAGCACTCGTCCCTCATCGGGAATTCGCAGCAACGCCATATTCAAAGTTACTGCAGGCCGATAAGCGGGCAACAGCAACAATCCGGATTCAACCTTCCAACTAGAGGGGCTGTCCAAAAAAATTGATGAGGTAAAGCGCGAGAACAGTATCCGCAATTCCTCAACTTCCCCAACCCCGCCGGGTTCCCACAACCTCCATCAGGAACTCCAACACCTCGATGTGTCGCCGTGCCTCGGCCAGATCGGAACCCCACGTGTAGAGACCATGCCCTGCCATCAGGAAACCGTGCCGAAGATCAGGATCACCTTCAGAGAAACGCGCTTCGAGCGAAACCGCCAAAGAAGCAATGTCCTGCGTGTTGGAAACCACGGCGATCGAAACGCGGGTGTCATGGGTGGAGACTCCGGAGAGGCCCTTGAGCATCTCGTAACCGGCAATCTGGAGGCGACCCGCGGGTTGGAGTGCTTCCGACAAGAGGGTGCCCCAAATCGAATGCGTGTGAAGCACCGCTCCAGCTCCCACCTTTCGAGCCAACACCGTGTGCAACAGCGTCTCTGCAGAGGGCTTGGGATGTGCTGGATCCAGACGCTGCCCGTGCCCGTCCACCACGACAAATTGCTCCGGCTTCAGGCGCCCCTTGTCGTAGCCGCTACCGGTGATAAGCAATCGGAGGGGATCACGCGAAGCCACCACGCTGTAGTTGCTGCTGGTACCGAGCGACCATCCTCGGCGATGGAAATCACGGCCGGTCTCAATCAATTCCTGCTTCCATTCGGTGTGCGCAAAACCCGTCATGCCGAAAACCGTGTCGGCCGACACCCTGCCGGTCGAGCCGGAAGTCCCAAAGACCCGGTGACGTTTTAGCGATCCAATCGGATGTCCAAAGCCAGCAAGACAAAGGGGGCGGTATTGAAAGTCACATGCGCAGCGATGGGCGTCAGAAGATTTCCGGAGTTCTGGTACAGCAGGCTCAGGAGGCATCCGAAGACCGTCAGCGGCACCAGGACACTCCGATTGGCGTGGATCAAACCAAAGGCGAGCGCAGTTCCCCACAGAGCCAGACGGGGCCATCCAAGGTCTTGGAAAAACGGAAAGGCCACGCCTCGAAACAGCATCTCTTCGACCCAGGGAGCACCCAGTGCGGCCGTGAAGAAGATCGCAGCACGCCCCCAGGTATCAGCTTCGGTGAGAATCCCAATGGCCGTCTGCGCGGGCAATTCGACCCCCATGGTCTGAAGCCAGGAACCAATGGCCCATTGCAGTCCGTAGGCCGCCGGGAGAAAGGCTAGCCCCGCCAGAACACCCACCCCCACCGCGCGAGCACTCCCTCCCACCTGCAATCCAAAGCCTTCGCTCCAGGTGCGGCCTTGATTCCTCATGAAACTCACCATCGCTGCCACCACGATGGCATGGAAACACAACTGACCGAGAACCAAGGCCTTCCACGGTGCCATCAGCGTTGCGCCGGTGGTATTCGGGTGCATCACCAGCGACTGAAGGAGGCCAGACAAAACGAAACCGATGAGTACCCGAAGGGTCAGTCGGAGGATTTCCTCGGGTTTCCAGTCCCGTCGCTCAATCATGGGGTGACCATGAGGGATCGGCCGGCGCTTGGCGAAACCTCAATCCTTCCTGCCTCGCGGGGGACCTCAACGAAGCGGGGCCCATTTCTCCACCGTCCTTAAACTAGAGTGCCGTTTTCCATCGAAATGATCCGATCCATTCGCGCCGCGAGTTCTTCGGAATGAGTGGCCACAACGAGGGTAATTCCGTGCTCGCGATTGAGCTCGAGCAGCAAGCGACCGACCTCCGCCGCTGAGACGCGATCGAGGGCCCCGGTGGGCTCATCAGCCAATATCAAGCGAGGCTGGTTAATTAACGCCCGCACCACCGCCACACGCTGACGCTCCCCGCCCGAAAGACGGCCCGGCAGGTGTTTCTCGCGATCCGAGAGTCCCACTCTTTGGAGCAATTGAGTGGCCCGGAGCAGGATCTCCTCACCCACCTGATGGGCCTGGGCCAGCACCGGAACCAAAATATTCTCCAGCACCGTCAAATGCGGAAGCAAGTGGTGGGACTGGAAGACAAAGCCAATGTTGAGGTTACGGAACTTCGCCAGTTCATCTCCGGCCATCATGGCCAGATTCTTGCCGTCGATGACGATGGTTCCCTGGTCCGGTTGATCCAACGTTCCCAACAAATTGAGGAGCGTGCTCTTGCCCGATCCACTGGGACCGACAATGGCTACGCTCTCTTGGGCAGCCACGCTGAGGTGGACCTCATCCAAGACCCGAACCTTATGATCCCCCGTCCGGAACGATTTGGAAACCCCTCGAACTTCCACCAAGGCCTTGCTCATGGGCACAGACTACCCAGTTCATAGCCGTTGTCAGGCCTCCGGTTCAATCCGCTGAATCCGCGAGGCAGAATGCCGGCCCGATCCAGCCTCCATTGTGAGCAAGTTTCCCTGCAAACGGTTTGACGACACTACCGATAGTGGTTTACCTCGTCTTAGGCCACTGCCGATTGATCGTTACCTCCAAATATGCGCTGTCCCAAATGCGGCGGTCAGGATGACAAGGTCATCGACTCCAGATCCTCCAAGGAAGGGGCCACCATCCGGCGTCGGCGCGAATGCTTGGCTTGCGAGAACCGTTTCACCACCTACGAACAAATCGAACACGACCCGTTGATGGTCGTGAAACGCGATGGACGTCGTGAGGTGTTTTCCAAAGAAAAGCTGACCTCCAGCCTCCAGAGAGCCTGCCAGAAACGTTCAGTTTCGGAGGATGACATCGCCAGTGCCGTCGAACGCATCCAAGGTGGCTTGGTGGAGGGCTTCGATCGTGAAACTACCTCCCGTGCCATCGGCGAGCGGGTTATGAGGGAGTTGCGAAATCTCGACCCAGTGGCCTACGTTCGTTTCGCTAGCATTTACCGTAACTTCGAGGAGGCCACGGATTTCGTCAGCGAGGTCGAGCGCTTGGGCTCCCTGCCGATCGCAGACAAGCGGCAATTGGAATTGATCGCCGAGGCCGAGGCGGCAGCCAAAGGGAAGCGCCCATCATGATCGCCCTCCGCGATGATTTTCTTTTGGTCGCTCAAGAGGGGGGGCACTACATCCCCTGCTCCGCGGAACATCTAACCTTCGAACTGGCCGGGAGTGCCGCCAATCAGGTGGATCCCGAGTGGATGAAGCAGGCTGCGGCCGGAGTGCTCCACTACTTCAAGGACGAACTCGGACAGAGCCATGTCACGGTGGCCGAATTCACCACGGCGTTGTCAAAGGTCTTCCAGGGACTGGGCATGACGGCAGAGGTAACGACCATTGCCCCCCCGGCAGCGGAACCCGAGGGTGCGCCGGCTCCGCCTCAAGCGGTCTGGCGCGGAGATCTGCAGGCCATCGCGGTCGAGTCGGGCGAACTGGGCGAATTGGCCTTTCAAAAAGCCTTACTCTCACAGTTGACCATGGCCCTCGAATCCAGCTCTCAGACCGTAGAATTCTCTGGCCTGCGCGGCTGCGTCAAAATGATCACCGGACGCAAACACTGGTGCCCAGAGTGCCGAAAGTGGTCGGCCTGGATCGTGGACCTGCTGCGTTCTTGGATGAGCGAAAAAGCCGGGCACCGCCATGTGTCATTGGTAGTCCGCTAAAAACTGTGACCCCCAGGCCATGAACCCCGACCTGATCGCTGCTCCGATAAGCATCCCTGAATCGGATCCTTTTCTACCCCTAGATCCCCCGGGTTCCGCCATCGATCTGTCGCGCTGGAAACAGATACCGCTCGGGCTAATGAACGAATACCGGGTTCAATTCGACGTGTTCGAGGGGCCTCTGGATTTGTTGCTGCACTTGGTCAAGAAGCAGGAGGTCGACATTTACCAGGTCAACCTCACTCGAATCGCCTCGGAGTTCGTTGCCTACATCGACCAGATGCGGGAACTGGACCTCGAGATCGCTGGCGAGTTCCTGGTGATGGCGGCCACCCTAATCTACATCAAAAGCCGGGAACTTCTCCCTGCCGACCAAAAACCCGAGGCTCAGATCGGCGAGGAGGACGAAGAGGATCCGCGATTTGAACTCATTCGTCGGTTGGTCGAATACAAGAAATTCAAGGACGCCGCCGCCGAGCTTCAGTCGCTAGAAACCCGGATGGATCAGGTCTATGAACATCGATCGCCACCGGTTGTTCTTCCAGAGATCGAACCCCAGCGCCGGGAGCCAGTCTCGATTTTCGACCTAATTCAGGCGGTCAGTGTCATCCTGAAGCGCTTTGGTGAACGCGACGATGTCCGCGAGATCCAGGCTGATCCGTATACTGTCTCGGAGAAGATGGCTGCACTTCGGATCCTGATCCAAGAGAAGGGGCGTTTTCGCTTCAGCGAACTCTTTGCCGAGGCGCGCAGCCGCAGCGAAGTGGTGGTCACCTTCCTGGCCATGCTGGAGCTCACTCGACTACGCCACCTGCAAGTCATCCAAAGCGAGGACTTCGGCGAGATCGAGGTAGAGTTGGCGCCTCCGGAGGCCCCGTCAGTCGAAGCGCCTGAGGAACCGGTGCTGGAGGAATCGGAGAACCTGGGAACATCCCCGGCCCAGTCTAAGAGGCCACAGGAGTCACCAGACGAAGAGCCGACCGAAGACTGATCTACGGCCTGTCAGAGCCCTCTCAGCGGTGCTCAAACTGGCCCTCGCGACCGGCCCCTGCTCAAGGTGTCATCGACGTTCTGGAACCCACAGAAATTTGCCGGTTTGAAAGCTATGGTTTTGCCCTGTTCCTGGAGAAGGGCTTCCGGATTGAGCGGCCGCGTTTCCTACTTCTTTCAATGGCACCCAAGTGCGTTCAAGGCCCTACAGACCGAATCAGGATCCGCTTGGGCAACAAACACGAAGAAGGCCGATGGATGAGGCGTTGAACTTTTGGAGACGGCGGTTTTCAAACTCACCGGTTTCGTCGGTTTTCACGCGGCCGCTGACATCAAGGCTCCCTGAAGTCTATTGCGTGGAGTCCTGAGCAACGGCAAGCCAGAGAATCGATAGTTCGAGCCGCAGAAGAGACCCGGTTCAGCAGAAACGGGTCGATTACTTTCGGGCGAGGTCAACGCGCCGTCTGCATTCGCTCGTATTGCGCCACGGCTGCCTTGGCTCGGACATCGCCCTTCTGGGCCATCGCGTAAACTTCCTGCATCACCGACGCGATATTGTCCTGAAGGGCCATGCGTTGCTCGGGCGACATGACTGGCTGAGCACGCAGCAATTGAAGGCGTGTCACAGCGTCTTCCATCTTGCCGGCTTTGAAATCGGCGATGGCTTTCTTGACCTGCTCGGCCGGTGCGGGGCCGGGATCGGCCTCTGCCGCCCCTTCAGCCGGAGCCGCAGGAGCTTTTTCCATGGCCGCAGCCGACTTCTCCAAGTCCGCCATGGGATCTTCCTTCTTGCAGGCGGTGGCGACGAGGACGAGCAGGGCCAGTCCGAGCGGGGTGGAACAACGGAGAGTCATCTTAGGAATCGAAAACAGGTTCAGCGTCCGTTAGGAGTGGCCGGATTGCACCAGAGCCGATTCTTGGCAGCCAGATTCCCCTCAGCGTAGAAGAGTTTGGTCTTCAGGTATTCGGTGTGCCCGTCCACGACACCCACGGTAGTTCCGATGGAATGAACGCGGGTAATCCCCTCTGCCGCGCTGCTGGATCCATCATTGAAATCGCCAGGATTTGTTTCGAGGGCCTGCCACAGAATGATGGCGTTGGGATCGAACTGCGAAGACTTGTAAGAACCCGGAGAGACGCCTCCAAAACCACACACCGCACCGTTCATCAGATAACTGGACATCTTCTGAGCCCGGCTTTTCCACGCAGGCTTATTAGTCCGGTCGGCGGGGCAACGGAACACAGCAGGGCTGCCGATGTTGGCATACAAGAGACCGGTCTCATAGGCCTTGGCAATGTTGGTGCTCCATCGCGGGCTGGTGATGTCCGGCGGTGCCCCCAAGGTGGCATCGTAGAGCCAACCCTTCTTGAGCCACGGAGAATTCCAGTTGGGCTCGGGCAGGTAGTCAGCCGAATCGCCCACGTACATGTGGGTGCCCAGAGTAATCTGCTTCACATTATTCTGGCACTGGATCGTGATGGCCTTTTCCTTCGCCTTGGCCAAAGCCGGCAACAACATGCCAGCCAAAATTGCGATAATTGCGATCACCACAAGCAACTCGATGAGAGTGAACGCGGCACGACGGTCCGCCGTGCTATAAATGGGGGAATTCATGGAGATTCTTGTTAAGGTTCCTCTTCCGACACACTTACGCAATCGGAAGAACACCTGGGTACTTGGGCATTCGAACCCGCCGCCTCATCGAGTCAAGGCTTTCCTCGCAAATCTTCAAACACCCCACGAACGATAAGGCCCCGGAATCCACATCTTGGGGCTAGCAAACGAGGAGGCTGACAAAAAGTGACAACCTCCAGGCGCAGCGTCTCAATCAGGGATTCCTGAATGGCAACCACCAGGCTCCCGAAACGCCGCGGGCCACCCAAAGACCTCTGGCAGTCGGAATACCGAGGTTAGATCGATCGAGCCACAAACTGCAGGGTCGTTCGCCCCGAGCCTGGACACGCAGCGGGTTGGTCAGCGTGTCCACGAGAATCAGCGAACCATCCCCCTCCCCGAGCAAGGCGCCATCGAACTCCAAGAACCGGTTCACGGTGAAACCCAATTTCACACGGGGGGCGACTGTCGTCAGGCTTCCACCGGCCTCTAAGGCCCAGGTCTCCAGAGTCGTCCCTTGTTCGAAGCCCACCGCGATACGGCCGTCGGCTAAGACGGCAACCGGGTAGGCTCCCAAGTCTGGAAGTTCCCGCTCTACGATGCGTCGGGCCTTGATTCCATCATAGCCCAAGGCTTGAAGAGCCACTGAGGAGAGGCCCTTGATCGTGTTCGTTTCGACCCGGCAATAGAGCACTGAGCCTCCGTGCGAGACCCCCTTGAGCTCGCCAGGCAGCGGGACCGAATCTCGCAGCACCGGTTCCGAAGCATCCGTCGCATCAAGAACGTGCAAGGTGTTTTCGGTCACCCAACATCCCTGCTGTTCCCACCACGGGAGGATCGTAGCCCCGGAAGGCTTAACAGCCGGCACCCACTCATAGCGGGCCAAGGAGGCAAACATCTTACCCCCACGGACCGTGACAGAACTGACCGAGCCACCCTCGCCCAGCAAGTAGTCACCGACGAAGACGGGGCGCTCGGGGCCAGTCAGATCCACCGCCAGCCAGCGAGTGTTCCCGCCGCCAAACCACCAACCACGACCCGGAGCGATCATCATGTCACCCCCAACGAGCATTCCACCGCGCATCCACATCGAAGACATGTAGCCGTAGCCCCCCTCCTGAATCCAAACCAGCGACCGAGGGGTCGGCCAATACGCAGTGTACCGCCCCCAGCTTGCCGCAGAGAACTTGGAAGGCGCCGACCGACCTACAATGTCCAGTCGGTCATTCTGGATCGCAACAACCTGAAGCAACGTTTCCCCCGGAATCGTCGTCCAAACTTCATTGGTGGTACCGGCCTTGTCGACACGGTAAGTGTCCGGCCCTCGGTGCAACAGGTAGAGTCGTCCGTCTTTCAAATCAACTCCCACCAGCGGCAAATTGGTGAGGGTCAATGAACTGATGGCAGTATCAGGATCCGAAGCCAAACTCAGTCGCAAACGCGGCGCGGTTTGCGCCTGAAGCGATGCGTCCCAAGAGCCATTGGAGATCTGGATCAAGCGGTCGCCCTGGACAAAGAGCTGGTCCACCGACTCGGAAAGTGCCAGCACCGAGCGAACTTCTGGCTGATCCCGATCGGCAATGGCGGCCGAAACCAATTCACCTCCGGAGAGACTCAGCACGTGGTTATCTAAAAGAACCGCACGACGCGCCGCAGAGTTATGATTGATGGTACCCCGGAGCTTCAGTGTGTCCTTGGTAAAATCGAGCAACTGGACGCCCTGGAACCATCCGTTAGTTCCCTGCCGTCCGTGCCACGGCAACAAGACAAGACCCTGCTC